>JANYIM010000055.1 GCA_025362055.1 Bacteroidota bacterium | reverse complement strand
GCCAATGCCAGTGAGCATGGTGCCCGTATGACGGCGATGGATAAGGCCAGCGATAATGCCAATGAATTATTAAAATCATTGAAGATCAGTTATAACCGTGCAAGACAAGCGGCCATTACAACCGAATTAACGGAGATCGTTAGTGGTGCTGCAGCATTGCAGGGATAAATTAGTTGGTAGTTAATAGTTTGTAGGCGATAGTTGAACCCTACTACAAACTACCCGCTACAAACTACAAACTTTAATCATGGAACTTTCCCAGATCATACCTCACATAGAAGCTTTAATATTCGCGAGTGATAAACCATTGAGTGAAAACGAACTGGTTGAACTTGTGAACAGTGCTTTGGCATTTATTGAAGACAGGGCTACCCCTGCACAGGTACATGCGGCGATAGAAGGCATTGGTGAAAAATACAATTCCGAGTTCTATGCTTTTGAATTAAGGGAGATCGGTGGTGGCTGGCAGTTCCTTACCAAGAAGGAATACCACAAAACAGTTGCACAGCTTAATGGTGATAAATTCTTAAAACGCTTATCCATCGCAGCTTTGGAAACACTTGCCATCATTGCCTATAAACAACCCATCACCAAAAGCGAAATGGAAGCGATACGCGGCGTGAACTGCGATTACGCAGTACAGAAATTATTGGAAAAAGACCTGGTGATCATCTCGGGCAGAAATGAGGATGCAGTTGGAAAGCCATTGATCTATGCTACGTCCAAATCTTTTATGGATTATTTTGGCATCAACAGTGCAGAAGACCTTCCTAAGATCTCTGAAGTACTGATGGAAGAACTGGTACAGGCCACCAATGTACAGGATGCAACGGATGCTGACACAGCAGAAAATGAGCAAGCAGAAGAAAAAATATTAGCCATTACCGCTGAAGGTAATATCGTAGAAGAAAATATCAGCGATAATACTACTGAAGAACCCGGGTCATAAATTTACTTAGCATACATTTTTAAAGGGCATGAAAATTCATGCCCTTTTTATTTAGTTGTAGTTTGAATCAATTAAAAAGGGTTTAACTTTAGTATATGCCTTTAAAATATCATTCTTCGCTACGCAGCAGTATGATGCTGCCTTTGCTGCTTTGTCTTTTTGGTATTTCCTGCTCCTCTTCTAAAGTCAATAAAACCGATATGATCCCTGCTTTTGATAAAGAAGGCCATCGTGGCTGTCGTGGATTAATGCCCGAAAATACCATTCCTGCCATGTTAAAGGCCGTTGACTTGGGCGTGACCACGCTGGAGATGGATATTGTTTTTACAAAAGACGGGGAAGCCATTTTATCGCATGAACCTTTTTTTAATCATGAGATAACCACTAAACCGGATGGTGGTTTTATTGATGAAAAACAGGAGAAGCAATTCAATATTTATAAAATGACCTATGCCGAAGTGAAGCGCTATGATGTGGGACTAAAAGCTCATCCCCGCTTCCCCGGGCAACAAAAACTGGCCGTATATAAGCCAAGGCTAGCCGACCTGATCGATTCTGTTGAAAAATATATTGCAGAAAAAAGATCAAAGCCCGTGCTTTACAATATTGAAACCAAGACAATGCCTCCCACCGATAATATGTATCATCCCGAACCGGTTACATTCGTTGATATGCTAATGAAAGTGATCATGGAAAAAGGCATTTCCGAAAGGGTGATCATTCAATCCTTTGATATAAGGACCCTGCAATATTTACATCGAACCCACCCTTCAATGAAAACCGCACTGCTGGCCGAAGCTGATAATAAAAGCAGTTTCAGGAAACAATTGAAAGACCTTGGTTTTATCCCTACGATCTATAGCCCCGATTTTGCATTGGTGAATGATGTACTTGTTAAAGATTGCCATGACAGAAAAATAAAGCTTATACCCTGGACCGTGGACGACAAGAACAAGATAGCTGAATTAAAAAAGCTGGGCGTGGATGGGATCATTACTGATTTCCCGAATCTATTCAATGAATAATAAAATACTTAAAGGACTAAGAAGTTATATTGAGCCAATCATTGGCATTTTTATATAACAGTTTTTGCTGCAACTGATCTGTAAGGCCCATTTCGCTGATCAGTTTGCCGGGGTGATGTTCGCCCAAAGGAAATGGATAATCAGAACCTACACATATTTTATCCTCTCCCATCACATCAATTATATAGTGCATCGCCTTTTCATCGTGCACTAAACTATCGATCCAGAATTTGCCGAGGTAATCTCTCGGGTTTACGTTATTATCAACTGCTGTCAGGTCGGGCCTTACATTAAAACCATGCTCTATCCTGCCAATGGTGATGGGGAAAGAACCACCGCCATGGGCAAAGGCCACTCTTAGTTTGGGAAACCGTTCAAACACACCGCCAAATATCATGGAACAAATGGCGCGACTGGTTTCTGCAGGCATACCCACCAGCCAGGGCAACCAGTATTTTTGTATCTGTTGTTCGCCCATCATTTCCCAGGGATGTACAAACAAGGCGCAGCCCAGTTTTTGAGCCGCTTCATAAAAAGGAAAGAATTTTTTATCACTTAAATTAATACCATTGATATTGCTGCCGATCTCGAGGCCGGGCATCTTTAATTCATTCACGCATCGTTCCATTTCTTTGATCGCCCTATCGCTATCCTGCAATGGAACCGTACCAATGCCGATGAAGCGTTTGGCATCTTTTACAACCGTATCTGCAATATGGTCATTAAAAAAACGGGAAGTCTCCAGGCCATCTTCCGGTTTCGCCCAGTAATTGAACAGAACGGGAATCGTTGAAAGCACCTGTACGGTAACGTTAGTATCATCCATATCCTTCAAACGAACACCTGCATCAAAACAATTGTCTTCTATCTCGCGGAAAACGGTATCGCCTTTCATCATACAGGCCTTACAGTTGCGATGTTCCAAATGAATGAATTCGCCATAGCCGAACTTTTGTGTCCAGTTGGGCATTTTGGCGGGCATGATATGGGTATGGATGTCTATCTTCATTTTAAATAGTATATAACCTGTTGTACTATTAAAAAATTCAACATAATAGTGTATTTCACAAAGTTTTTTATTTTTTCCCTTTTACTTTTTTGCTTCTCCAAAAAAGTAACAAAAAAAGAGACCCGAAAACGATTACACCCTCCCGCATATGGCGGGACGGGAAGCAGCCCTGATTAAGCATTTGTACTACTGTAAACTCAAATTCAGTTCCTTGATCCTTAGCATCTTAAAATTTGAACTCCATTTTAATAGCACAACACGTTAGTATATATCATACCGTTACTCGTTTTTTATACGCTATAAGGTTCGTATTTTCGCAGGCACTTTAATTTATAAGAAACGAGAACGATCCTTATCCTTTTTTGATTGGCGGGCTCATCACTGCACCGCATTTATTACAGGTACGTTTTTGCTCATCATTGTAAAATCCTGCCATTACGGGTGGTAACTGCGTAACAATGTCGGTGATCACTTTGTACTCTTCATATATCTTATTGCCGCAATTCTCACAATACCATAAAAACCCATCTTCCTCTCCTTCTCTTATTTTTTCGATCACCAGTCCAACGGTATTGGGCCCCCGCTGCGGGGAATGCGGTGTTTTGGGTGGTAACAGGAACATATCCCCTTCATTGATGGCAATATCTTTGGGAACACCATCGTCAATGATCTTGAGTACAATATCCCCTTCTACCTGGTAATACAATTCCTCGCTTTCATTGTAATGATAATCTTTACGGGCATTAGGTCCGCCTACTATCATCACAATAAAATTCTCTGCGTCTTTATAAACGCATTGATTACCCACGGGTGGTTTTAACATATCCCGGTGTTCATCTATCCATTTTTTAAGGTTGAAAGGTGCTGTGACTGCCATAAAGAAGGATTTTAGAATTGTAAGGTAACTAATTTTAAAAGTTAAAAGCCAAAACTTAGAAGCAAAACTACACTGATTATATACTTTTTGTTTTTGACTTTTAACTTTTAACTTTACTCAATGGAATTGACGGTGCCATATCATTTGGAAAATTTTATCGGGGGTAACTTTATCGGCCCATTAAGTGCACAATTCATCGACAATATCAACCCTGCCACAGCCGAAGTGTATGGCCAGGTGCCTGACAGTAATGAAAAAGATATCAATGCGGCAGTGAAAGCTGCGAAAAAAGCATTGCCGGAATGGAGTGTAACTCCCGTCGAAAAACGTTTTACCATCCTTAATAAGATCGCAGAACTGATCGATGAAAACCTGGATATATTGGCACTGGCAGAAACCATTGATAACGGCAAGCCACTTAGTTTAAGTAAGGCGATGGACATTCCAAGAGCGTCTTCCAATTTTCGTTTTTTTGCAACCGGTATCATGCACTTTGCGAATGAGAGTCATGCTATGGAAGATAAAGCCATTAACTACACGTTGCGCGAGCCCATTGGCATTGTTGGCTGTATCTCTCCATGGAACCTGCCACTTTATTTATTTACCTGGAAAATAGCGCCTGCATTAGCTGCAGGGAATTGTGTTATTGCGAAGCCCTCAGAAGTTACGCCTGTAACAGCTTTCCTGTTAGGTAAAATTTGCAAGGAAGCCGGTTTGCCGGATGGCGTATTGAATATTGTACATGGCACCGGCCCAAATTGCGGTGAAGCCATTGTAAAGCATCCCGATATCAAAGCCATTTCATTTACCGGGAGCACCAGGGCAGGTGAGCGCATTGCTGCTGTGGCGGCGCCGATGTTCAAAAAATTATCTTTAGAACTGGGCGGAAAAAACCCCAATATCATTTTCGCTGATTGTGATTGGGATAAGATGATGAAGCAAACGATACGTTCTTCTTTCAGCAACCAGGGACAAATATGTTTATGTGGCAGCAGGATATTGATCGAAAGTTTGGTGTACGAAAAATTTAAGGCCGAATTTGTAAAAAAGGCAAAGCAATTAACTGTGGGCGATCCTTTTGATGAAAAGATAAAACAGGGTGCCATTGTAAGTAAAGTGCATTTCGATAAAATCCTACATTGCATTGATACGGCCATAGCAGAAGGCGGTACGATCTTATGTGGCGGAAAATCAATTCGCCCGGAGGGAAGATGCGCCAATGGTTATTTTATAGAACCCACTATCATAGAGGGTTTGGGGCCCAATTGCACAACTAACCTGGAAGAGATCTTTGGCCCCGTGGTTACGCTGCAGCCTTTTGAAACGGAAGAAGAGGCATTGCGTTTAGCCAATGCCGGTACTTACGGTTTGGCAGCTACCGTGTGGACGCAGGATATCGGCAAGGCGCATCGTGTGGCAGCCAAAGTACAAAGTGGCATCATTTGGGTGAACTGCTGGTTAATAAGAGACCTGCGTACACCCTTTGGCGGTATGAAGAACAGCGGTGTGGGAAGGGAAGGTGGATGGGAAGCGTTGAGGTTTTTTACGGAAGCGAAGAATGTTTGTATCCAATTTTAACCGCAGATAAGATCATGGACTATCATGAAGATCTGTGTTCGATTTTTTTATATGACTCAACAAATCATTAATACAGGATCAGCCGCAAAGCCATTAGGTGCATACCCACATGCAAGAAAGGTTGGCGGCCTTTTATTCTTATCGGGTATTGGTTCCCGTAATGCAACGGATAATTCTATCCCCGGGTTGGAGCTGGATGCAAATGGAAGTATTGTGAAATACGACATTGAAGCAGAATGCCACCAGGCCTTTGCCAATGTAAAAGCTGTGCTGGAAGCCAGTGGCAGCAGTTGGGACAAGATCGTAGACGTAACTGTATTCTTAACGAATATGAAAAAGGATTTTCCCGTTTATAATAAAATTTACGACGACTATTTTAAAGACGTGCAGGCTTGCAGGACAACAGTAGAGGTTAAAAGTTTGCCCACACCTATCGCAATTGAATTAAAAGTAATTGCAACGATTGAATAGCCCGGGCTTCAGCCAAGGGAAAAGAAATAAAATATGAACTTCATTAATTCCATTGAATTCGCAAAAGGCCTTGATGCCAACGATGCATTAAAAGGTTTTAGAAATAAATTTTACATACCCCTCATCAACGGTAAGGAATCCATCTATTTCACCGGTAACTCCCTGGGCCTGCAACCCAAAACCACACAGGATTATGTATTGGATGAACTGGAGGACTGGGCCAGTTTTGGTGTGGAAGGCCATTTTCACGCAAGGCAACCATGGTTCAGTTATCATGAAGTGTTTCCATCATTACTTAGCAAAATAGTAGGTGCATGGCCGGAAGAAATTGTAGTGATGAATCAGCTCACCGTGAATTTGCATTTGTTGATGGCGAGTTTTTATCGCCCTTCCAAAGAAAAATATAAGATCATTTGTGAAGCAAAAGCTTTTCCATCCGATCAATATGCATTTGAATCGCAGGTAAGGTTTCATGGGCTGGATCCGGACAAGGCGATCATAGAGGTTTCGCCAAGAGAAGGTGAGCATTGTATCCGTACAGAGGATATTCTTTCAACAATAAAACAACATGCAAACGAAACTGCATTGGTGATCTTTGGTGCAGTAAATTATTATACGGGGCAGGTATTTGACATGCCCGCCATCACCAGTGCAGCGCATGAAGCAGGCGCCTGTTGCGGGTTTGACCTGGCACATGCCACGGGTAATATTGAATTGCATTTACACGAATGGGATATTGATTTTGCCTGTTGGTGCAGTTATAAATATTTGAATAGCGGCCCGGGTGGAGTAGCCGGCGCTTTCATCCATAAAAGGCATATCACGGATGATACATTACCACGCTTAGCGGGGTGGTGGGGATATGAAAAAGCAACAAGGTTCAATATGGATAAAGGATTTAAACCGATCCCTACTGCCGAAGGCTGGCAATTAAGTAATGCACCGGTACTGAGCATGGCTGCACACAAAGCATCACTGGATATTTTTGAAGAAGCGGGTATGGATAACCTGGCCGCTAAAGGCAAGCGGTTAAGCGATTATCTTTTATTTATCCTCGATGAGATCAACGCTGTACTGAAAGAAAAAATGATAGAACTTATCACACCACGCAATGAAAAAGAAAAGGGTTGCCAGGTTTCGATGCTAATGTTGAAAAAAGGCAAGGAGGTATTTGAAGCATTAAAACAAAACGGCGTGTTAGCCGACTGGAGAGAGCCGAATGTAATTCGTATTGCGCCGGTTCCATTATACAACTCGTTTGAAGACATTTACAGGTTTGGGGAGATCGTGAAAAATATTTTGGAACACTGATGATCATGATTTATCATCAAGATCACGGTCAGCTGCGTTTCATTAAAATAATTTATGTCAAAGAAAGAAGTAACTATTGTTGGTGCAGGATTAGTAGGTTCATTGCTTTCCATTTATTTAGCCAAACGTGGCCATCAGGTGAAAGTATATGAACGCAGGGGAGATATGCGCAAAGAAAAAATGATCGCAGGCCGTTCCATCAACCTGGCATTAAGCGACCGTGGCATCAAGGCATTGGAAGAAGTGGGCATCATGAACGAGATCAAAAAAATTGCCATCCCCATGCATGGAAGGTTCATGCACAATGCAAACGGCAGTTCAGCCTACCAGCCTTATGGAAATGAAGGGCAGTTCATTAATTCAGTTTCAAGAAGCGAGTTGAATAAGAAACTAATGGACCTGGCTGAAGAAAACAATGTAGAAATTATCTTTAACCAACGATGCGATAGCATCAACTGGGAAAAAAATACGGCACAATTTGAAGATGCCGGCCATCAACTATCAACTGTCAACTATCAGCTTCTATTTGGCAGCGATGGGGCGTTTTCGGCAGCAAGGCTTACGCACCAATTGCAACACGACCGTTTTCAATACCAGCAATACTATATTGATTCAGGTTACAAGGAATTAAATATCCCTCCGGGGCCAAATGGCGAATTCCTGCTTGAAAAAAATGCATTACATATCTGGCCACGCGGTAATTATATGATGATCGCATTACCGAATATGGACGGTAGTTTCACTTGTACCTTATTCTTTCCTTTTGAAGGTGAGCCATCATTCGCAAGCCTGGATACAAAAGAAAAACTAAGGGCCTTTTTCAAAACCACATTCGCTGATGCAGTGCCGCTAATGCCCACACTGGAAGACGATTTTTTTAATAATGCAACCGCTTCGCTGGTAACTGTAAAATGTTTTCCATGGATAAGGGAAGATAAATTTGCATTGATCGGCGATGCCGCCCATGCCATTGTTCCTTTCTTTGGACAGGGAATGAACTGCGGCTTTGAAGATTGTTCTGTATTGAATGAATTGATAGAGGCCTATGGCGATGACTGGGAGGCGATTCTGCAATCTTTCCAGCAATTGCGTAAGCCCGATGCTGATGCCATTGCTGAACTGGCTCTAACCAATTTTGTAGAGATGAGGGATAAAGTTGGCGACCCAAAATTTTTATTACAGAAAAAAATTGAAGCCGCATTCAGCAAAAAATATCCCGACAAATGGATACCTGCTTATGCACAGGTGACTTTTAGTACGCATATTCGTTACAGTGAGGCATTACAAAACAGTATGCGACAGGAAACGATCATGCAGGAGGTGATGGCGATGCCGGGTATTGAAGATAAATGGGAGGCTGAAGAAGTTGAAAAAATGATCCTAAAGAAAATTGAGCAGAGGGGCTGAAGGCCTTTAATCCTTTTATCCAAGGCCTGAAGGCTATGACAATTCAACTCAAATAAATATGTATAAATTCTCTTATTTCACAGAAGAAGACCCTGCAAAAGTAATTGCCTTCATGAATGAAAACCCTTTTGTAATGATCATAGGGATTGGCAGGCAGTACCCCGTGGCCACGCATATACCCCTGGGGATTGAAGTAAAAGAAGATGGTAAAATATTATTAAGCGGGCACATGATGAAGAAAACGGATCATCATCTTGCATTCGAAAAAAATAATAATGTGCTGGTGGTATTTAACGGGCCACATACATTTATCAGTGCTAGCTGGTATGCCGATCCCGCCTCAGGCAGTACCTGGAACTACATGACCGTGCACGCAAAGGGTAAAATAAAATTTACCGATGAGGAAGGTACTTATCGCGCAGTTAAAGCAACCTCCGACAAATACGAAGGGAAAGAAACGATCGCTGCATTCGACAAGTTACCAAAAGAATATATTGAGCATATGGTAAAGGCCATTGTTGGTTTTACAATTGAAGTGGAAACACTTGACAACGTTTTTAAGCTAAGTCAGAACAGGGATAAGGAATCGAAGCAAAATATCATAAAGCAGTTGGATAAAAGAGGCGATGGTAATTCAAAATCGATCGCAAGGGAGATCGAAAAGAGATTGTAGGTGCCTGACTGCTTTGAGCCGTTTTTAGCACCTTAAAAAAAATTATCTTTGCTTCATGACCCGGAAACAACTCATAGAACAAATAAAAATAAAAAGATCTTACCTCTGCGTTGGCCTGGACACGGATATTACTAAGATCCCAAAACATTTACAGTTGCACCCCGACGCCCTCTTTGAATTCAACAAACAGATCATTGATGCAACCAAAGACCT
>JANYIM010000049.1 GCA_025362055.1 Bacteroidota bacterium | reverse complement strand
TCAATTTGATATGGGTAAGATCATTTACCGGCAAAACATTGCGGGGATTGGAATTTCATCCGTTAATTTTGAATGATACGAATTTATTTCATTATCATAGTTGCGGTATCATTTATATCATTGATACTGTTTGCGTATTTCCGTAACCGGCAGGCCATACGAAATGATAAACGAAGAGAACGGTTATGGAAAAAACAGGAAGAGTTGATGGCGTTGTTGAATGCAGGAAAGGGGAAAGCGGAAGATAAAAAGTCTCAATAACGTGATGTGGTACAAGAGTGCGACGCAACGATGATGACATGAGAAACTAATGCCGGGAACAAAATAGCATAATATAAATAACGCATTTCCCAACTTTGCCCAGTACGCTCAGCATTAAGCCCCCATTAGCTTACTCTTTTGTGCAATATATTCTTCGTGGGTAATGGCGCCTTTCTGCAAGAGATCGAATAATTTACTCAACTCGTCACCTACCATTTGTTGTGAAGCCTGTTGTATACCCGGATTTGATTTGGCAATGGCTTCGGCTAACTGTGTGGCCTGGCTGCTGATCTGTGATTTTTTATATTCTTCCTGGGCGTGGGTGATGGTATCTTTTAATAATTTGGGATGATGAATGATATTGTAGGTTGTTTCGCCCAATTCTGCCGCCGTTTGAATATCCACATCGCCGAAACCAAATAACCTTCCCCATACGGATTGGTCAAATTCAACATTGTTGATCTTATCCAGCGGACTTTCTTTTGAATGCCTTGAAAAAAAACCACTCTCATCCACAACCCGCATATTGGTGACCGACCATAAATTGTATTTCCAATTGATGTATTGATTCAGTGGGTACAATGCCGCCACCAAAAGAATGAGGAAACTGGTTGAAAAACTGAACCACCCAAGGGTCATCAAAAGTATTGCGAGTACCACCCATGCAAAAACCGGCAGCGCCAGTATTATCCAGTGCTGCCGGATGATGAGTAATATTTTTTCGTCTTTTTTTAAAGCAGTTCTCATGTATTATATTTTACCTGTTTGAACAGGCAATAAATATAATAAAAATTGCGGTGAGGCTACCAAATATTCACCCGTAAACTATCGGCCCTGTACATTTTATCGCCCGGCTTTATTCCAAAAGCTTCATAGAATTCCGGGATATTCACTACCGGCCCATTCACCCGCTCTTTGGCTGGTGCGTGTACATCGGTCATCACCTGGTTGGCAAGGCGTTCTTTTCTTTCCTCGTACATCCAGCCAAGTGCGTAACCAAGAAAATAGCGTTGCAACTGCGTGAAGCCTGCTATCTTTTCATTCTTCTTAAAGGCCTCTGTTTTTTTGAACGCATCCAGCCCCAATAACATGCCGCCAAGATCAGCAATATTCTCACCTTGTGTTGCATTACCATTGATGTGCAATGTATCAACCGGGTTGAATTCGCTGAATTGTTTAATGATGAATGTCGCTCTTCTTGAAAATTCTGCTGAATCTTTCTGGTTCCACCAATTTGTTAAATTACCGGCTGCATCATATTGCCTTCCCTGGTCATCAAAGCCGTGTGTGATCTCGTGGCCGATGGTGCTTGCTGCTGCATACCCGTATACCAGTGCATCATCCAGCTCTTCGTCCTTATAACCGGGCACTGCAAAAATTCCTGCAGGCAAAACAATTTCATTGTTGCTTGGATTGTAATAAGCATTATAGGTTTGAGGAGTCATGTCCCACTCGGTACGGTCTACCGGTTTGCCCAGTTTAGTGATATTGTAATTATGCCACCATTCGTTGCCTCTTTGCACATTTGCCAGGAAGGAAGAACGATTGATCTTTAGTGCGCTAAAATCTTTCCATTTATCGGGATAGCCCACTTTTTTACTGATCTTAGCCAGTTTTTGATATGCTTTTTGTTTAGTGTCATCGCTCATCCAGGTTAGTTTTTGTATCCTTTCTTTATAAGCATCGCGGATGGCTTCCACCATATCGGTATAGCGTTTCTTGGCGGCCTCGTTAAAATATTCTTTCACGAATAATTGCCCCAGCGCTTCACCCATGGCACCTTCTTCGGCATCTAAAACCCTTTTCCAGCGTGGCCTTGGGGCAGAGGCGCCGGAAAGGCTTTTACGGTATTCGAAAAAATTATCAAAACTGGCCTTATCCATATAAGTTGCATAGCTCAATACCAGGTGAAAGCGTAAATAATTCTTCCAGTCGTCAATGGGACTGTTCTTTATCTCATTGCTTAAAGCAGTGTAAAATTCAGGCTGGCCAACGATAACCGAATCGAGCTTTGTGATACCAATGTTCTTTGTAAAATCATTCCAATTGATATTGGCAGTTAATTTATTGAGGCCGGCAAGGTCCATTTTATTATAATTCTTATAGGGATCACGAAGGTCTTCCAGTTTGCGGCTGGCTGTTGCCAGTTTGGTTTCCAGTGCATATACTGCGTCTGCATTTTTTTGAACGGTAGCATCATCGCCGCCCAATTGTTTAAAGGTCTTTAATAAATATTGTTTGTAAGCGGCTCTTACTTTCCCGGTCCTTTCATCTGTTTTAAAATAGTAATCACGGTTAGGCATACCCAGCCCGCCCTGGTCTAACTTATAGGCCATTGCTTCACTGTTCTTATCATCCTGCGCCACATAATCACTAAAAAGAATGTTCACGCCTTTTTTATTCAGGTCGGCAGAAACATTCAACAGGTCTGTTGTATTTTGAATGGCTTTTATCTTGTCAAGGTCGGCTTGCAAAGGCGTTATGCCTGCCTTATCCAATGCCACGGTATCCATGGCTGTTTGCCAGAAGTCACCGATCTTCTGACTGATGGACCCATCCTCATTCTTAGAGGCCACGGCATCCTCATTGATCTTTTTTAAACGGCTGTAGATCTCATCCTGAACCAGGTTGCCGATACCCCAACCACTTTCGGATGCCGGCATTGGTGTCCTTTTGATCCAGCCGCCATTGGCATATTCAAAGAAATCATCACCGGGTTTTACGGTGCTGTCGATGTTGGCAGCCAACAGGTCGGGTTTATTGGAGGATGTTGAGTTATTGCATGCATAAAGGCATGAGCATAAAATAGCAAGCGCAAGTATTTTTTTCATTATGAATGATTTTGGCGTTAAAAATAAGGAATGATCGTGGAGCGGATTATATTTTTTTATAAACGGTTAATAACCTTGTTAAGTCAGTATTTAGGCCGGGATATTTCCCCCTTCGCTTCTTTGGCAGCTTTATCTTATTTTTAAGTCATGACACCTGAAAGAGACCAGCGTTTAACCAATGTTTTGAACAAACGCCAACCCGATCTTACCGTTGTGCTGGAAAATGTCTTTGACCCGCATAACATCTCAGCCGTTATGCGTACCTGTGATGCTGTTGGTATCCAGGACATTTATATTCTCAATAGTAAGATCCCGCCACATAAAAAGTGGGGAGCAAAGAGTTCTTCCAGTGCTGTAAAATGGCTTAGTATTCATCAATTCACTGATGCTGTTGAATGTTTTACCGCGTTGCGGAAAAACTATAAAAAAATATACACCACCCACTTAAGCACAGACGCAGTTAGTTTACATGAACTGAATTTAACCGAACCCGTTGCACTGGTATTCGGTAATGAGCACAGCGGTGTAAGTGAAGAGATCATTGCCATGGCTGATGGAAATTTTATCATCCCACAGGTAGGCATCATCAAATCATTGAATATTTCTGTTGCCTGTGCAGTTAGCCTCTACGAAGCATACCGGCAAAAAAATAACGCAGGCCATTATGATCATGTAAAACTGGAAGGCGAAAAATTACAGGAATTAAGGAATCAATGGGGCTTTATAGAAGAAGAATGAACAATATCCATCAGCCATTAAATCTTACGTATATTTCTTATTCTCTGAATTATAATACTCCGACTATGAACTATCAACTATGAACTACCAACTCTTTCCCTAAATACTTCTATTCACATCAAAATTTTCCAACTCCTTCGATACTGCATTAAGGAAAGTAGACCCCAGTGCCCCATCAATGATCCTATGATCGTAACTCAGTGAAATATACATCATGTGGCGGATGGCAATACTGTCGCCCTGCGGTGTTTCAATTACCATCGGCCTTTTCTTGATGGCGCCCACAGCCATGATCGCAACCTGCGGCTGATTGATGATGGGGGTACCCATGATGCTTCCAAATGTGCCTACATTGGTTAAGGTAAAAGTTCCGCCGGTGGTATCATCGGGCTTTAGTTTGCCGTTTCTTGCAGCATTGGCTAAAGTATTGACCTGGCGTGTTAAGCCGGCTAAATTCAGCTGATCAGCATTTTTTATCACCGGCACAATTAAATTCCCGCTGGGCAATGCTGTTGCCATGCCAATGTTCAGGTCTTTTTTTACAATGATCTTATCGCCGTCAACAGAACTGCTGAGCCAGGGATATTTTTTAATGCACTTCACGATCGCTTCAATGAACAAAGGGGTGTACGTGATCTTTTCGCCCTCTCTTTTCTCAAAATCCTTTTTTACTTTTTCTCTCCATAATACCAAATTCGTAACATCACATTCAGCAAAACTGGTAACATGCGGGGAAGTATGTTTGCTGTCGACCATATGCTTCGCGATCAGTTTGCGCATGCGGTCCATTTCTATAACTTCCACGTTACCGGTATAAAAAGCAGGGAGATTGTTGTTTGTTGGTTGATCGTTATTCGTTGCCCGTTGCTCGTTGTTTGTTGGGAGTACTGTAACTTGTTGCTGACTGCTAACTGCCGGCTGCCGGCTATCAATTCCTGATTTGGTTGCAACATAAGCAAGTATATCCTTCTTACTAACCCTTCCTTCTTGTCCTGTACCCGGAATATTTTCCAGTTCAGCCATACCGATACCTTCCTGTTGTGCAATATTTAATACCAGGGGAGAATAAAAGCGGATCGCAGATTTGGATGATTGACCTGATTTCGCTGATGCAGCCGGCTGATATGGGATATCCTCAACTACCCTGGCTTCTTCATAATGCGTTTGATTTACCGGAACTGCTGGTTGGTTATTTGATACTGCAGCATTGGCGCCTACTCTTATTTTTGCAATGATGGTACCAATGGGCACCACATCATTCTCATTGAATAGGATTGATTCAATAACACCCTCCGCTGTGGAAGGGACTTCACTATCTACCTTATCAGTAGCAATATCCAATACGGTCTCATCCTGCTTAATGGCATCACCCGGCTTTTTATGCCATTTTAAAATAGTGGCTTCCATGATACTTTCACCCAGTTTCGGCATTACCAGATCAACTAAACTCATGTGTATTGAATATTTTAGATTGAATATTTAATATTATGTTACCAGCATTGGATAGGCTGTTCAACATCGTTGCGTGTCACGCTTGCACTGTTTTGCAAATGGCAGCAATGGGTAAGGCAGCATGTTGATCGTCAAAGGTAATTATTTCCCCTTAATCCCCTAAAACTTGTGGGATGGCTATCCTTCCAAAATGAATTTTCTTAATAAGTTCAACGCAGTGGAGGCGGTCAATTGAATATTCCTGATCCTGTCGAAACGAAAGAATAATTTCTGTGTTACAATTTTCTGCTCATTGCCAAGGGCTACCCATACGGTGCCAACGGGCTTGTCGGGCATACCGCCACCGGGCCCCATGATGCCGGAGACAGCGATCACATAATTGGAACCAATATTTTTTAATGCTGCCTTCGCCATTTGTGTTACAATCTCTTCACTCACCGCCCCTTTTGATTCCAGGATCGTATGATCAACCTGTAAAAGGTCTTCTTTCGCTTTATAAGAATAACTGATCACGCTGCCATCATAAAATTCTGATGAACCCGGGATGGAAGTAAGCAGGTGAGCAATATAACCGCCTGTACAACTTTCGGCCGTGCACAATGTCTTGTTCTTTGCTACCAGTAATTTCCCCACTACTTTTTCTAAAGGCTCATCTTCATTGGTTACGAGGTAATCTTTTACCAGTGATTGTAATGTTTCAAAATATTGTACTATTTCTTTTTCAATAGCAGGGCCATCATAACCGGTAGCGGATAAACGCAATCTTACCATGCCATAATTGGGTAAGTAGGCCAGTTTTATATGTTTAGGAAGCGCTTCTTCAAAATCTTTTATGAGATCAGCTAAAAAACTTTCACCAACACCCGCTGTCAACAATGTTTTATGAATGATCACCGGGCATTGAAAGGCTGCCTGTAACATCGGTACCACATCATCTTCCATCATTCCCTTCATCTCTTGTGGCACACCCGGCATGCTAACGAATACCTTCTTTGCATTTACAGATACTTCGGAAGCCACCGGGGAGGTTTGGAGGGGTTTGGTGAACCACATTCCGGGCGCCGTGCCTCTTTTATTGGGTATCACTTTGCAATTATCCGGAACTTCTGCCTGAGATAAATTTCGTTCAATGATGGGCCGGTTCAGCTTGGTGAAGATATTGATCACATTTTGCCGGGCGCCTTCATCCACGATCATGTTGCCTCCAAAATATTTGCACAATAAAGGTTTGGTGATATCATCGGCTGTGGGGCCCAGTCCACCCGTTATTAATATGATATCCGCATATTTTTGTTCTTCATCCAGGGCAGCCCATATTTCATCCCACACATCGCCAACGGCTACCCGCCGGGCTACGCGGATGCCTGCTTTATTCAATTCCTGCGACATCCAGGGGCTATTGGTATCGATGACCTGTCCGATCAGTAATTCATCGCCAATGGTGATAATGGAAGCTTGTATCATTTTGTTTTTAAAAGAGTAATTTTAATGCAAGATAAGTTATGGTATGAAAACAGTTAATTTGTTTATTTGTTTACTGCTTGGTGCATTTTGTTTTGGGCAAAACACAGCAGCCCGTTTAACCAATGCCATTAACGTTTTGGAAGGGGATGAACAGTTTAAACATGCCATACTCAGCATGTATGTGGTCGACGGTAAGACGGGCAAGGTGATCTATGATAAGAATTCACAGGTCGGTTTGGCGCCGGCAAGTTGCCAGAAAGTGGTGACGAGTGCGAGTGCGTTTGAATTATTGGGGAAAGACTTTCATTACACTACTTATATTGGAAAAGATTATCCGGCGGATAATAAATATGATGCAGGTTGCTTGTTTGTCATTGGAGATGGGGATCCCACACTGGGAAGCTGGCGATGGGAAAGTACAAATGATACAACCGTATTTTCCAAAATTGTAGTATCACTGAAAAAGCAAAAACTAAATTCCTTTGGTGAAAATCTTATTATACAGGATTACCTGTATGGTGTAACTCCATTGCCTGAGGGATGGATATGGCAGGATATAGGCAATTATTATGGAGCTGCCTGTTTTGGATTTAACTGGCACGAAAATCAGTTTGACCTTATTTTACAACCTGGCCAGGCTGTTGGATACCCCGCCGAAGTGATTACAGAAAAACCTTTTTTATATGACGTGACCATCAATAATAATATTACAACCGGCAAACCCGGGAGTGGCGATAATGGATATATTTATTCATCACCCTATTCAAATGTACTTTTTACGAAAGGAACGGTCCCGTTACAAAAAGAATCCTTTGTCATTAGTGGAAGTATACCCAACCCTTCAAATGTCTTTAAGAATGGGTTAATGAATATTTTGGCAAAGAACAATATCACATTTAAAGGGACTGCATTTTCAGGAAATGAATCCATCATCAATGATCACCCGGTTCATATTGCCACACATCTTATCGACTCAATTTTTTCTCCATCGCTCGACAGTATGAATTACTGGTTCCTTAAAAAAAGTGTAAACCTGTACGGTGAGGCTTTTTTAAAATCCATCTGGGTAAAAAAGAAAGGGTTTGGTACAAGAGAAAATAATTACGTCCAGGCTATTGAGACCGTAAAAGATTTCTGGAAAACCAATGGCATCGACCCATCCGCCCTCAACATCATCGATGGCAGCGGACTGTCCCCTGCTAACCGTGTTACCACCAATGCGCTGGTTACCATCATGCAATATGCGAAGCAACAAAACTGGTTTTCCTCTTTTTACAATGCATTACCCGAGATCAACGGATTAAAGATGAAAGATGGCTATATCAGCGGCGTAAGGAGTTTTACAGGTTACGTAAAAAGCAAGACAGGTGATGAGTATACCTTTTCGTTCATCGTAAATAATTTTGATGGCAGCGCCGGAACGGTTCGTGAAAAAATGTGGAAACTGCTGGATATTTTAAAGTAACTTGAGCCACTCAATACAATTTCAAACAAAACTATATTTTATGGCAGCTCAAAACTTAAAGAATCATGGAAGGTATGTACCTGTCTATCATTTTATATTACCGATAGCCATCCTTGCCTTTATCATCGGCTCGGTAATTAATTTGTTTGATTGCATGCATAAAAGCGATGCACTATACAGCGCTTCATTGATCTGCCTCGCAGGTCCCATCATATTATTCATCTGGTACTTTTCCCGCAGTTTTGCATTAAAGGCGCAGGACAGGGCCATACGTGCCGAAGAGAACCTGCGGCATTTAGCCATTGCCGGTAGTTTGTTGGATAACAGGCTCACCATGCAGCAGATCATCGCCTTGCGCTTTGCAGCTAACAATGAATTTGTAGCATTGGCGCACAGGGCTGCAGAAGAGAATATGAAACCGGCTGACATAAAAAAAGCGATACAGAACTGGAAGGAAGATAATGACCGGGCTTAAGACAAGTAGGAATTAGCAATATGCAATTGGCAACTGAAGCTTTTGTTGCCTGTTTTTACTACTCGTTGTTCAAAAATACCCGGCCAGTTTTTCCCTTAACGCTTCCGGCATTTCGCAACGCTTCATCGTCTTGGCATCCATAAAATACAACGTGATATCGCCTGTATTCAGTAATTCATCCTGTTCATTATAAATTTCATGATGAAATACGATCTTATGATGCAGTGGCAATTCTTTCAGCATGGTTTTTACCGTCACCAGGTCATCATATTTTGCGGGGTGTAAAAAACGGCTGTGAATGTCCACTACGGGCATGATGATGCCCATCGCTTCAATGTCTTTATACGTATAACCGATCTGCCGTATCGCTTCGGCACGACCAATTTCATAAAATTGTGCATAATGGCCGTGATACACCATGCCCATCTGGTCGGTGAGGGCATAGTGAATGCGTATCTGCGTTTCAGTTACATACATGGCAATAATTGAAAACTTCTTTGACTTTAATGTGCTAAGCCCTCGCTTTGAAGGGGCTGGGGAGGCTTCTATTTCCCGATCATGCCATCCACGCTGATCCGCCCCGGGCCAACAAATAACAATACAATATAACCTGTCAGGTACAAGGTTGCCATTTCACCATCACCAAATACATCACCGCCATGCGCCTTGAATACCATCACACAGGTTGCAATGATAAGCGGTATCGTAGCCAATCTCGTGAACAAACCAAGGATCAGCAATATGGAACAAAACAATTCTGCAAATATAACCAGCGAAAGAGACACCGTCATACCAAGCCCCATAAAGTTCATGAATTTGCCCTGCATATCACTGAAGTGCGTGAGTTTCTGGTAACCATGATGCGCCATTAATATGCCCAGTCCCAAACGTAATACTAACATCGCGGCATTGAATGAGCCGGCGGAATACTTTGTAGAAAATAATTTTTTCATTTTAATTGGTTTAAAAATTCCTTAAATATTTTTCCTGTACTGCGCTGTTACTATGGTAAAAATTCTTTTACCATTTTTTTAACAGCGCTGTAAAAATACATTCGTTTTGTTTACGTCAGTTATACACTTATTCACAATCAATTTGGAACGGTGTTTGTATAGCTTCTGTATCAGGTAATTCATAACCGGCAAAAAAATGACAGCATTTAAAAACATGATCAACCAAAAAATCACGATCCTGCTCTTCACAGCAGTATTTTCCCTTCCCGCTTTTTCACAACCGACCCACGCCATTACTGATCCCGAAAAAAAGTTCAAAGACGCCAAAGAACTTTTCGTTAAAGAACAGTATGCCCTGGCTTACCCGTTGCTGGCAGAGTTGAAGGCGCAGTATCCAGATAATTCCGTGAGCGACCACACCTACCTCAATGATGATGTGAATTATTATTATATCGTTTGTGAGTTACAGTTACAACAGCCCGTTGCGGAGCAGGAAGCCAAACATTATGTGGAGATAGTGAACAATGAACCCCGTCGACAGCTAATGAGCTATTATCTTGCGAAATTCTATTTTAATAAAGAAGACTTTGAGAATGCTATACAATATTATGAAAGGGCAGGACTGAACAATATTGACAATGAAAAGATCGCCGATGCCAAATTTGAAAGGGCCTATAGCTATTTTAACCTGAAATTATTTGCCGAGGCAAAACCCTTATTTGACGAGATACGCCAGCTACCCGACAATAAATATTATATCCCGGCCAATTATTATTTTGGCTTTATCAGTTTTAATGACCACCAATACAATGAGGCCATGCGTGCTTTTAAGCTGGTAGAAACACAGGAAGCTTATAAAGGAGTGGTTCCTTACTATATCGCTGAAATATTATATTTCCAGAAAAAATATGATGAAGCACTGCGTTACGGTCAAAGTGTTTTGGATAAGGGTGGAGTACTGTACTACCAGAAAGAAATGAACCTGCTCATCGGGCAATTGTATTTTGAAAAGAAAGACTATAAAAAGGCATTGCCTTTATTAGCGGATTATGTTGACAATTCCGAGAAAGTAAGCAAGGAAGTATTATATGAGCTGAGTTATTGTTACTATGATGCAGGTAATTGGGATAAAGCTATCGAAGGATTAAAGCAACTGAGCAGTGAAAAAGATTCCATGGGCCAAAACAGCATGTACCTCCTCGGTGATTGCTATTTACGTACCAACCAAAAAGAAAATGCCCGCAATGCATTCCAATATTGTGCCTACGACAGTTCCAACAAAAAACAACAACAGGTGTCTCGTTTTAATTATGCCAAACTTTCCTATGAACTGGGTTTCCAGGACATTGCCCTCAGCGAAATGAAGAAATACCTGCATGATTACCCCAACAGCGAATATGATACGGAAGCAAAGGAGCTACTGGTAGGGCTTATGGCCAATACCAATAATTTTTCGGATGCATTGAAGTTATATGGGTCATTTGAGAAACCCACTGCGGCTATGCAAAAGGGTTATCCAAGGATACTCTATGGCAGGTCTGTTGAATTAATGAACGACCAGCAGCCGGCCGAAGCAGATTCATTGCTTGCAAAACTCATTGAGTTGCCGGCATCTCCGCTAACACCCCTTGCTAATTTCTGGAGAGGGGAGATCGCCTACCGAAATAAGAATTATGACATGGCCATACGGTATTTAAGTTTTTACCTGCAAGGCAATATAGCTGCGCAAGGTGAAGCAAATATCACCACGGCAAGGTATGACCTGGGTTATTGCTGGTTGCAAAAAGAAAATTACCGGAAAGCACTTGATTATTTTGAACAGGTTGCTAAGTCGGCCACCGTAACATCCTCTTTCATGGAACAGGATGCTTATGTACGCAGCGCCGATTGTTATTTTATGCTGAAAGATTTTGCAAAGGCCAATGATATGTACGATATCATGATCAGCACAGCCCTGCAACAAAGCGATTATGCGATGTACCAAAAAGCAATGATCGACGGAATAAAAAGCGCAACAGAAAAAATAAAAACACTCAATAGCCTCACCCGCCTGTACCCGCAAAGCAGCCTGGTACCCGAAGTGAATATGGAGATCGCCAATACCTATATGGCCGATGAGAAATTCCGGGATGCCATTCCTTACCTGAACCTGGTATTGAATGCACCGGATGCGGGAGGGTTAAAACCACAGACCTATTTGAAACTGGGCCTAAGTTATTATAACAGTAACGACAATAAGGATGCTTTGAAGAATTATGGTTTGCTGATAAATGAATTCCCGGAATCTCCCGAAGCAGATCAGGCTTTGGACAATATGAAAAATATTTATGTGGAAGAAGGCAAGCCGAATGAATATGTGGAACTGATGCAGAAGAACGGCAAAGATATTTCAACGAACGAGGCCGATTCACTGACCTATAGCGCTGCACAGATGAAATATACTGCCAACGATTATAAAGCTGCTATTGCAGGATTCAGCAATTATTTGTCGCAGTTCCCTGATGGTGCATTTGCACTGGAAGCCAATTACCTCCGCAGTGATTGTTATGATAAGAATAAGGACTGGCAAAACGCCTTGCCGGGATATGATTATGTTAACAGCAAAGGATTGAGCAAGTATTTTGAAAAAGCCACAGGAGAAGCGGCAAGGATCAGTTATTTTGAACTAAAGGATTATGCAGCTGCAAAAAAATATTTTGAATCATTGAAGAACGGCGCCGTGAATCCCGATATGCAACTGGAAGCATTGAGAGGATTGGTGCGCTGTTATTATCAATTAAAGGATTACGCCCAGGCCAATGATGCAGCTAATAGTTTACTTACGAAGAAGGGTATTAGTACGGATGACAGGTCCATTGCATTCCTGGTATTGGGTAAATCGCAACAGGCCAATAATGATTATAACGGGGCTATCAGTTCATTTAAATCCGTTGCTGCTATCAATAAGGCCGCCTGGGGTGCAGAAGCAAGGTATGAAATTGCCCATTGCCAGTTTATGATGGATAATTTTGCAGCAGCCGAAAAATCTGCATTGGCCGTTATTAAAGAAGCAGGATCTTATGATTATTGGATAGAACGGAGTTACATCTTACTCGGTGATAATTTCATGCAGCAGAAAGACTATTTCAACGCAAAAGCAACTTATGAAAGCGTGGCAAAGAATTCCGTGATACCTGAATTGAAAAATGAAGCGCTGGAAAAATTAGACAAGGCTTCGGCAGAAGAAAGATCAAACTCAAAGGTTAACTAGAAATTAATTATTAATAATAAAAATCAATGATGAAGCATTTCAAAATATACGGGCCACCCAATATCAAAAGCACCTTATTGCCTATTGTTTATTGGCTATTGCTTATTGCAAGTTGTTTACTGTCTGTTACAGTAAATGCACAACGCGACACAACCAAAAAAACAACCATCGACATCACGTCTTCTTATAAACCTGTGCTTCGTCCACCGGTAAAAATAGACCTGGCGCCTTCACAAATGAATGTGGATTCAACACGCCCAAGTTTAAATTACAATATACCGGCACAAAACCTGTTTTACAGTTACCAGGCCATTCCCATCAAACCCGTTGCACTGGCGATGGACAGTAATCTATACCTGGGGTTAAGAAATTATCTTAAGGTAGGGTTCGGCAATTTTTCAACAGCCTATATAAGTGGTGGATTTAGTTTTGGCGATGGCAAAAAAAGCCTCATCAATGTGTATACAGATTATATTTCTTCCAAAGGAAAGATACAATTCCAGGACCATACCAAACTTAGTGTAAAAGCAACGGGGAGTTATTTCACTCCAAAAAATGAACTATATGGCAGTGCTGCTATAACGCAGGAAGATAATTACCTGTATGGTTATGATCATTCGGTGTTTAATTATAAGAAAAAAGACAGTATCCGTAACCAGTTCCAGGATATTAGCCTGCGTGCAGGCATCCGCAATACAGTTGCGATGGATTACGGGATCAGTTATGACCCAAATGTTGAAATAAGCAGCTTTACCAATAAAGATAAATTAACGGAGAGTTCATTGGTGCTTACCGCACCCATTAAAAAAACATTCGGGGAAGCTTTTGCGGTTAAAGTAGAAGGTAAGGCCGATATCACTTCTTATGATACAAAGGGGGTTGTACCTAATAATATAAAACTCAGTAATAATGTATTCCAGGTGGCGCCTTCATTGTCTTTCTCATCGCCACGATTCAGTATCAACGGAGGCATCATCCCAACCTGGAACAATGGAACTTTCGTTTGGTTGCCTAACGTGTACGCAGAATCGCAGGTAAAAGGGAAAGCATTCTTATTGCAGGCGGGCTGGGTTGGCCGTTATACCAAAAATACTTTCCGGAATTTGTCGGCCATCAACCCGTACCTCGAAACACTCACAACGCAGAATAATACAAAAGAGATCGAATATTATGGCGGCATCAAAGCCACTGTGGGCAAGCACTTCAACTTTAGTGCCAAGGCCGGGTTCGTACGTATCACCAATATGCCTTTGTTCATCAATGATACGGCTTCTGATAATAAGGCATTCGTGATAAGCAATGAGGCTAAGGTGAATGACCTGCGTTTACACGGCGACCTGAGTTATGTTAACCAGGATAAATTGACTGTTACCGCGGGTTTAACATTCAATGGTTATACCGGCATGCAAAATAATGCCAAAGCATGGAATACCGTGCCAATGGAACTTACCAGTTCACTGCGCTGGTGGGCATTTAAGCAGGTCATGCTGAAAGCAGATTTTTATGCATTCGGCGGCGGTAATTATCTAACAAACGGGAATATTGCAAGGGCATTCAAAGGTGGATCTGACCTGAGTGCCGGCATGGAATTTAAAGTGAACAAAACGTTCAGTGCATGGCTGGATGTAAATAATATACTCAATGATAAATACGAACGCTGGCATAATTACCAGGTATATGGTTTGAATGTATTGGGAGGCGTAAGGATTAATTTCTGATGGTAGAAACTGGCAGGCAGTGGCGGGTAGGATTTTCTATCCGCTACTGCCCACTGGCTATTCCCATTTTTTTTTGTCAAGGGCCACAGTTCTTTCCTCATCATCCTTACAAATATCATTTTGTCATTTTTTGGCTTTAATAAAAGCTAAAAAATGATCTCACTTTTACTGCATACCTTTGTGCATCATTCCGTACATCGGATAAACCATGCACCACTTAATTGCTTCATATCTTTTTCAAAATAAGAACTGCCCCCTGCCGGGACTGGGTAATTTGTCATTGACCGGCGGAGAAGCCAATGCCGACTTTACCAATAAGGTAATCAACGCTCCCATTGCCTCAATAAATTTTGTGCCTGGTGAAACCAATGCAACAGGGCTGCTATCATTCGTAGCTACCAGCACAAATAGTAGTACTTATGAAGCAACCGAAGCATTAGATCATTTCTGTGATAACCTAAAAAATAATATCACCGTAGATTCCCCGGCAAGACTGGAAGGAGTTGGCGATTTTTTTGTCAACAACAATGGCGACATCAATTTTGAACCAGTTCAATTACCCGCGGAATTCCTGCAACAGGTAAAAGCCGAACGTGTGATACATCCCCAGGCAGAACATAGCATACTCGTTGGCGATAAAGAAACTACCAATACATTAATGACCGAATTTTTCAATGAAGATGCCGTGGTAAAGGACCGTTGGTGGATATGGGCTATTGTACTGGGGCTTATCGGACTAACAATATTATTGATCTATTTTAATGATGCAGACGGCAGCGCTCAATTTGGTAATGCAATAAAATTATAAGTCATTCATGATCCATTATACCGGTTGCCCCGTTTGTGGCAGTGAAGATATTCAGCCTCAACTATCAGCAAAAGACCATACCGTTTCACAAAAAGAATTTGTCATCTGGCATTGTAATGCCTGTGCAGTAAGGTTTACACAGGATGTACCCGAACAAGATGCCATTGGGGCTTATTATGCATCTGATAATTATATTTCCCATAGCGATACAAAAAAAGGATTCATTAACAGGTTATATCACCTGGTGCGGCAACGTACCCTTCAATCAAAAAGAAGGCTGGTGATCAATGAAACGGGCATGATGAAGGGAGAGATATTGGACATCGGTTGCGGAACAGGTGCATTCCTGCATAATATGCAGGAAGCCGGATGGAGCATTACCGGCCTGGAACCGGATGAAGCTGCAAGAAAAAAAGCGATAGGATTATACAAACTTGAACCCCTCGCATCTGAAAAATTATTTGAACTGGCACCTGCAACTTATCAGGCCATAACGATGTGGCATGTATTGGAACACGTACATGACCTGCACGCATACATGAAGCAAATAGAAAGATTGCTTGCACCCGGCGGAAAATTGTTCATTGCAGTACCCAATTATACATCGCATGACGCTGCGGTGTACAAACAAAATTGGGCGGCTTACGATGTTCCGCGCCATCTCTACCATTTTTCTCCGCAAAGCATGGAGTGCTTACTCAAAACGTATCATTTAAAACTTATCGCTTTAAAGCCCATGTGGTTCGATAGTTTTTATGTAAGCATGCTCAGCGAACAATATAAAAATGGCAAAGGCAATATCATCCGGGCATCCTGGAACGGTTTTATTTCCAATCTAAAAGCGATAGGGGATAGGAAGAGATGCAGTTCGGTGACCTATATAATTGGCAAGTGATAGTTCAGCATTGGTTTTGCAATTACAATTCATTTAATAAATTAAGCCAGGCACTTTTCAAAAGATAAAAACCTGAAAAATTGTAGGCGCTGTGAGCCTTTCTGCTCAAGGAGATGGGTTGGGTGAGGTTTTATTTTAACGCTATCTCAAACACTTTCGGCCAGCGTTTACCCGTAATGTATATCTTCTTTGTGCTGCTGTCGTATGCAATGCCATTCAATACATCTGTTCTTTCAGTTACCTGGGTAGGGAAGTATTGTTGTTTCAGGTCGGGGAATGTTATTTTACCTACCACGTGGCCGGTAGACGGGTCTATCTTCAGGATATTATTTGTTTGCCATACATTGGCGTAAATAAAACCATCAATATATTCCAGTTCATTCACCATGTCGATATTCCCGGCATTATCTGCAACTACAATGGTGCTCCTGACTTTAAAATCATCGGGGTTCACAAAATAAATATTGGCAGTACCATCACTGATGATCAGGTCTGTTCCGTTATTCGTCATGCCCCAGCCTTCATAAGGCCATTTCAATGTTTTAATAGGGTTGTCGATATTATTGATATCATATACATATACGATATGGTTCTGCCAGGTTAATTGATATATTTTATTTTTAAAAACATTTATCCCTTCCCCGAAGATCAATGGGTCGGTATACAGATGCCTCTTTTCCACATGGCCTGTCTTAATATCAGCGATCTGTAAAGTTGATTCTTTTTCCATGCCCGTTCCCTCGTAGAATTTACCTTTATAAACCTGTAACCCTTCGGTATATGCGGCGGTATCATGGGGGTATTGAGCTACAATGCTATAGTTGATAACGGGCGTGGGTAACGGAACAATGGAATCATCATGATCGGGTTCTTTACTGCCGTTGCAAGCTGTAAATAATATCAATGCAGCTATTGCCAGGTATTGTTTCATGCCGGTCTTTTTCATTGTCACCGCAAAAGTAGGGAACTGTTGTTGCTGTTGGGCATTTTAGCAGGTAAAAAATGTAATTCTTTAGTTAAAAGATTTTTGAGACTCAAGTTGCAATGCGCAGGCTTGTATTTAAAGTGCCTGGCTATTTCACAAACTTTTTTAAATTCGTATGCTTGTCCTATCTAGCTTGGATCTGTATTACCAGAAAATAAAAAGGCCCCCGGAAGGAGGCCTCTTATCGATTCGATTTAATTAATTAGCAGGAACACTTCCTGTTCTAGTACCGGCATTGTTGTAAATTGTAATATTGCCATCCTTATTGTCCATGGCACCAATGAAGCCAATGCGTGTGCTGTTGCCGTTATAAATACCCACTCTTCCACCTGCTTCTGGTGTAGATAATTTTATATATTCTTTATTATCTTTTCCGGATAAAGAGAAATAACCGCCGCCATTTTCAGTAAAAGTGAGCCATGCCAGTTTTTCGCCATTCTTGTCGTTTACCCTGAAATAGCCCGAATTAGCTGTTGTGGTGCCTACTTCAAATACCTCTTTTCGGTTTGAATTAAACAAGGCCATATAACCACCGCCGTCTGAAGTACGGGTTACTTTAAAATTTACCTGGCCATCTGTATCAAAAGTATTGATACCGCCACCACCGCCATCAGAAGTAAATACCTGGAAAAGTTTTCTACCGCTGGGAGTATATGTTGTAATAAGGCCATTCCCTTTTTCTGTACTCATTTCGGCCAATACATCTCCGTTATCATTCACCACCTGGAAACTTTTAGCCTTCAGTACTTCTGGCGGCACTTGTTTATCTTTAAAACCCATTACTGCCAGGCCAAAAATGCCTGAAACTAAAAGCAGTGTTAGCAGCCGGTAAGTACGAACCTGTTTTTCCAGCCTGTTCATGCGTTGATCAATGTTGCTCATAAATATTTTTTTAAAAGTTAAGAAATAGAATGATCAGGATAATAAAATATAGAAACAAATAAAAGCAATAATCTTTGATCCATGGATACCCTCTACAGGGTATTTTAACCAATTTCAATTTTGGTCTTTATGCACTGCAATCCGTAGTTACTGTATCAATGAGCGAAAGCCACCATTTGCCATCGATATACGACATGAAAAAAATAACGCCGTCGCCCTTGCTTCCTGTAAAAACTATTTTCCGGCTGTTTTGTTCAACAAATTTTATGGCTTCATTGTCTTTTTTGCTGACCTTCTCTTTCTCATATTTCAAGCGGAAGGCAACGATTTCGGAAACGGGTTTATATATTTTGGCAGAGTCGGCTATATACCCCCGCTTCTTCCATACAGCACCGCCGCAATCATAAGAAGGTAACTTGCCATATTGTAGGGAATATTTTTTTAGGTCGGCCGCAGTAACCGGGTGCTCATCGAAAATGAAGGGCCGGTCGCCATCTAATTTTTTAAAATTCTTATACTCATCCATGGCCCCTGTCCTGAACAGTACATAAACGCCATAAGTTGAATGCACAAAACTGTTTAATCCTGCCAATTGCTTTTTTGATATGCTTTTTAGTAAGTCGCTGCAAGCCTTTTTAAAATCCTTCTCTTTCTGGCCCTGCCCCATAGCAGGCGCATGAAATACCAGGAAAACGATGATCAGGAGAGGTGAAATTTTTAACTTGAGCATGGTGGAAGATTTATTGTTTTAAATATACCATTTTTCCATCATTTTTTATTTAACCATTTATTAGCAAGCTTGGCTTTATTTTTGTGCAGTTAAAGAAAACCAAAATATGAAAAGAACGATACCATTATTTTTCGCCGCTTTTATCTTCAGTGTAACAGTACCTGCACAGGGCATAAAAGGATTATTTGATAAGATAACCAAAAAAGATTCTTCGGGTAAGACCATACTGGATAAGATAAAAACGCTTCCCGGCTCAACAGGCGGACTTAGTAATGATGACATCGTAAGTGGTTTAAAAGAAGCGTTGCGGGTAGGTACGGATAGCAGCAGCAAAAAGCTCAGCAAAGTAGATGGTTTTTTTGCAGATGCTGCCATAAAAATTTTAATGCCCGAAGAAGCAAAGAAAGTGGAGAAGACCTTGAGGAATATCGGCATGGGTAAACTGGTAGACAGGGCGATACTTTCAATGAACCGTGCAGCTGAAGACGCAGCAAAGGGCGTGGGGACCATCTTTTGGAATTCCATCAAACAAATGAGCATTAAAGACGGATTGCAAATATTGCGTGGAGGCGATTTTGCCGCAACCGATTATCTGAAAAAAACAACGACCACAGAACTTACAGAAAAATTCAGGCCGGTAATTGCAACATCACTTGCAAAAGTAGATGCGACAAAATACTGGAAGGATGTTTTTTCGACATATAATAAATTTTCCAATACACCGGTCAATACAGACCTTATTGCCTACGTTACCGAAAGGGCATTGAGCGGACTGTTCTTTAATATTGGACTGGAGGAACAAAAGATCCGCAAGGATCCTGCTGCCCGCGTTACTGATATTTTAAAGAAGGTTTTTGGAAAGTGATAATTACCTGGTCATCTTTTAACTTTGTTATAATAAATTCTTTTCCACCTGTTATTTTTATGGCATAGCAGATCCTGTCCTATCCTCATTAGAATTTGTCTTGTTTAAGGTATCCATGATCGCTGGTGGGGTAAAAATAAAAAATGGTATGTAACCACATACCATTCAACATATCTTGCTTCTACAATAGAAATACCCTATACTTATTTTTTTATCGTAGGGGCTGCTTTCACCATCTTAATATTTTTATTAGCATTATCAGCAGCCTTTATCGTAGATTTTTTTATCGTAGCATCTTTTACAGATTTTAAGTTAGGCGTAGCTGTTGTCTTGACTGCCTTTTGAGTCAGTTTAAGATTGCTTGTGCTGGGAGTGACAACTACATTATTCTTTACCTGTGGCGTAGTTGGTTTTTTAACCTTGGGTTCGGTCTGTGCCTTTACACCACCAACAAATAATAATGCCCCGATTGCTGCAACTATTTTTTTCATAATTTTATTTTTTACTTTAACAAATGTATGTTTTTTTGCTTCTAATTACAAAATTCCACTGTTAATTTAGTAACATGCAATTATCGAAATTCTTTAAAAGGAAGATAATAGAAAAGCCCGCATATCTTTATGTGGATACCAGTGCCATACAGGGCCGGGGCGTTTTTACAAAAAAAGCCATTAAACGGGGGAGCGTAATTGAACGGTCACCCCTGGTGCTGATCAATGAAGCAGATAGCCAACTCCTCAGGGAATCCATTTTGTATGATTTTTATTTTATGGTTAAAAGCAAGGAAACGCCTGTGGCTTTTGGGCTTGGGTTCAGTTCGGTCTATAATCATGCCGCTCCTTCCAATGCCAGGTACAGCATTGACCTGTCTGTAGCCCAGATCATCATCAAGGCACATCGTTATATCAGGATGGGCGAAGAAATAACTATCAATTATCACGGGTACCCCGAAGATAGTTCACCCGTTACATTTACAAACCGCGACAAATAAACAATGCAATCATCTCTTTATATTAAAAACGTGAAAGGAAAAGGCCGGGGAGTTTTCAGTAGGATGTCAATATCCAAAAATGCCCTGATAGAAGAATGCCCCTTGATCGTTCTGCCCACGGAAGAGTATGGCATTGTATCTTCCACACACATGGTTGATTATTGTTTCTTTTTCAACAGGGAAAAAGAAGAACTGGCGATCGTACTGGGATTTGGTTCAATATATAACCATGCTGTATCAGCAAATGCGGGCCATCAGATTGACAAAGAAAATAAGGTCATGAACTTTTATGCTACAACTGATATTAAAGCCGGGGAGGAGATATGTATCAACTATACAGGTGACTCCGGGGATGATTCCATGCAATGGTTTACCGACCGCAATATAATCTACCGGCCTTAGTTCGGTTATGCAGTAAACAATTAGTGTGCGTTTTTATTCTCCAGGTGCTGGAGGATCTTAAGCATGATCTCATTTTGATTCTCCAGATGTATCAGGATCGTTTCTATTTCCAGTTCTGCCTTTGTATTTACTTCAAAATCGGCTTCTGCACGTGCTTCTGCGTGTTGGGATTGAAGGTTCTGGCCGATCATGATCAATGGCATTAAAAAGATCTGGATCATGTTCGACAAAAAAAGCCAGAGTACGAATGCAGGAAAGGGATCGAAACGCAGACTGGCAGGGGCGAGGGTATTCCAGAGTAGCCAGGTAGCCGTCCAGATAAAAATAATGATAAAGAAACCCATACTGCCCACGTGTTCGGTTATCCATATGGCAACTTTATTTAACCTCGAGAGATTTTGTTTCCGCTCTACATTAATATTACGCAGCGGCTTGCCGATCTTCATTATTTCCTTGAAAGATTTTGGCTTATGTTGTTGCTTAGACTGTTCCATATTGAAAATTTATTCACTAAAGTTAAAATATTGGGAGATACTTTACTAATAGTTTTTTTTGGGGTTGCCCCGGGGAAATAAGTGCAGAAATATGGCTCAATACCATTTTGGCTGAACAAAATAAAGTATAGTGCCATCGGGATCTTTGAAATGCAGGTACATCCCGGATTTTCCATCGTCTTCGGATGTTGCGGTTATATTATTATTTTCCAGTAATGCTTTCGCTTCATTGATATCATCGATCATAAAACCAACAGAGACCGTACCTGAACCTGAATGATCGCCGCCACCCGGATGAATGCCGATAGTGATACCAGCAGTTTCAACCATGGCATAATGGTCACCCCAAAGTTGTTTCAATGTTAATCCGATGCTTTCGTAAAATTGTATGGACCTGATCATATCCTTCACCATGATGGTGACATTGGTGGAATTGATCTTGAGCATGGCCTATTATTTAAAAAATGAATTCCATGTACGATCTACAAAGGCATTATGTGCCTGGAGTTGACGCATATCTTCATCCCACATCTTGAATCCTTATTCCTTTACCTCTATCTGTGCATCACTCGTCAGTATCATCTCGGGCTTTCCTTTATACATTACTATTTTGCCGCTAACGCATACATTCTTATCGGGGTAGAATTCTTCAGGTTTATTTTTAAAAGCAGCCCTGCTTTCTCCAAACACAACCAGTGTTAAAGGTGCGTCGGGATACTTTGCCCCTGCATTCAATAATGTTGGTGCACCTTTAGAACCTTCAAAATATTTGGCACCGAATATCTTCGTGCAGATCTTTACGGAATCGCCTTCATGTTTGGCAGCATCTTCCAGCTTTATCTCCTGCTGGGCATGTGTCAATAAACTCATTAAAATAAAAACTGCTGACCCTAGTATTTTTTTCATCTTTTGAATTATTTCAATTAAACATCTGTTGCTTCGCCATATGCCACTGCAGTAGCTTCTTTCAGCCCTTCACTCATTGTAGGGTGAGGATGAACGGCATTTAATATCTCATGTGCGGTGGTCTCCAGTTTGCGTGCAACCACTGCTTCAGCGATCATTTCGGTTACATTCATGCCAATCATATGGCAACCTAAGAATTCACCATATTTAGCATCGTAAATTACTTTTACAAAACCTTCTGTAGCACCTGCCGCACTTGCCTTTCCACTTGCCATAAAAGGGAATTTCCCCACTTTAACTTCATAACCCGCATCCTTAGCCGCTTTTTCGGTATAACCAACACTGGCTATTTCCGGTGTGCAATAAGTACAGCCGGGAATATTGTTGTAATCCATCGGCTCCGGATGATGGCCACTTAAATGTTCTGCAGCATTGATGCCTTCTTTTGCAGCTACATGCGCTAACGCTTGTCCGGGTGTACAATCCCCGATGGCATAGATACCGGGTACATTGGTTTGCCCGTTCACATCAACCTTTATCTTCCCTTTGTCGGTTTTAATACCCAATGCCTCCAACCCTATATTTTCGACATTGGCAACAACACCCACGGCACTCAATAAAATATCCGCTTCCAATACTACTTCACCACTTTGTGTCTTCACTTTTGCTTTTACACCACTGCCACTTGTATCAACACTCAATACTTCACTATTGGTCATGATGGTCATGCCCTGTTTTTTATATTGCCTTTCCAGTTCTTTACTGATATCCTCATCTTCAACAGGAACAAGTCGCGGCATGAACTCAACCATTGTGATCTTTGTGCCAATGCTATTGTAGAAATACGCGAACTCCGATCCAATGGCGCCACTTCCGCAAATGATCATGCTCTTTGGCTGGGTTGGTAATACCATTGCTTCGCGGTAACCAATTATTTTTTTACCATCAATGGGCATACTGGGTAATTCCCTGGCTCTTCCCCCTGTGGCAATAACAATATTCTTTGCTTCCACGATCTGTTTACTGCCATCTGCTGCCATCACTTCCAGTTTTCCTGCGGCGATCAATTTGCCATAGCCCATGATCACATCGATCTTATTCTTCTTCATCAGGAACTGAACACCTTTACTCATCTTATCTGCTACACCGCGACTGCGTTTGATAACACCATCAAAATTATGAGTAGGATTACTGATATTGATACCATAATCCGCTGCATGTTTTGCATATTCATATACTTGTGCACTTTTCAGCAGGGCCTTGGTAGGGATGCAACCCCAGTTGAGACAGATACCACCGAGGCTTTCTTTTTCCACAATTGCCACTTTTTTACCCAGTTGGCTCGCCCTTATTGCAGCAGGATAACCGCCGGGTCCACTGCCGAGAACTATTACGTCGTATGCCATAAATAATGTTGAATTTTAAGTGTTGAATGAGGAGCAAAATTAGCTTGAAATAGGGGATTAGCCAAAAGCTTATTTAGGGGTTGATTTAACGTTTTTTAACCGGTATTTCTGTGTAATTTTAGGGATGATGAAGCGTTTGATAATATTCATTGCTGTTATATCTTTTGCTGCTGTTTCTTATGGTCAAACCATCCCCAAAATGAAGATGGCCGATGTGGTAAGATCATTCAGTAACACATCCGATACGGTATACGTAGTGAATTTTTGGGCCACATTCTGCAAGCCCTGTGTAGGGGAGATACCGGGTTTCATCAATATGGCCAACAAATATGCAGGGCAAAAAGTAAAATTGTTATTGGTGAGTTTAGACCTTCCTGATTATTATCCTGCAAAGATCAAAAACTTTGTAAAGAAAAACCATTTCAATACCAATATCGCCTGGCTTAGTGAGACCAATGCTGATGTCTTTTGCCCGATGATCGATAAAAAATGGAGCGGCGCAATTCCGGCAACAATTATTGTAAATGGTAAGACAGGCTATAAAAAATTCTTTGAAGATGAGATGACGGCAGCGCAGTTTGAAAAAGAATTAAAACTGGCAATAGCAAAACCAACTGCAACTGAACAGTTAAAGGATCACTCTATTGACCTGGCAAAAGAGCCTGAATAAAAAAAACTTCCGAAGTTTTCAAAACCCCGGAAGCCTTATAGATGATGATCTGCGATCAGCCTTTCCGTTTTATCGTACAACCTACACTCCTGCTTTCTTTAACCGTAACTTCTTTTCCGGCAACCATTTCATTGATGGCTTCTTCCAGGTGATTGCGTGTTACATTGGATGGGTCAGAAGGGTTATTATCAATGGCACCATGATAAA
>JANYIM010000008.1 GCA_025362055.1 Bacteroidota bacterium | reverse complement strand
GATCATGATCTTTTACAATGGAGGCAAGGAAAAAGTATTCATCTCTTCTGCAGATTGGATGGTACGCAATATCGATCACCGGCTGGAAGTAGCCTGCCCCATCTTTGAAAAAAATATCCAGCAGGAACTGAAAGATATCCTGCAGATACAACTGAAAGATAATATCAAGGCGCGGATACTAGACAATGAACTCGGCAACCAATATGTAAATCCGCGCAACACAAAAAAAATACGCAGCCAGGTGGAGACCTATAATTATCTCTATCGTAAATTATCCACAAAGCCTGTTTAAGGTTCAAAGTTTAAAGTTGCTGCCTTTCTTGCCTATATCTTTGCACAGATCAAACCATTAAACCTTTAAACCTCGTTTCTTGAGATTAGCAGCAATCGATATTGGCAGTAACGCTGCAAGATTATTAATAACAGAAGTTGCAACAGACGAAAAAAAAGACCCCGTCTTCAATAAACTGAATTTAATAAGGGTGCCGTTGCGGCTTGGTTTCGACGTATTTGAATTTGGTGTGATCCCCAAGGCCAAAATAGGAATGATATTACAAACCATGAAGGCGTACAAACATTTACTGAATGCCTATGAGGTTACCAATATCATTGCCTGTGCCACCAGTGCCATGCGGGATGCGAGGAATGCCGCCGATATCATCCGCAAAGTAAAACTGGAGACAGATATTTCCATTGAAGTTATTACGGGGGAAATGGAAGCCGGCCTCATCTACGAAAATCATATCGCAGAGAATCTTGATAAGGACCATAGTTATATGTACATTGATGTGGGTGGCGGCAGTACCGAACTCACTTTTTTCAGCAATGGAAAATTAACCGCCAAAGAATCTTTTAATATCGGTACCATCCGTTTGCTCAAGGACATGGTAAAGGAGAAGCACTGGGATGATATGAAAGATCATATTAAATCAGCTACCAAAGGGCAAAAAGAAGTGGTGGCAATTGGGAGTGGTGGCAATATCAATAAGATATTTTCGATGAGCAAGCGAAAGGATCAAAAACCATTGCCACTTGAATTGCTGAGAGATTATTACAAGGAATTAAGTAATGTATCGGTCGAAGAAAGAATTCATTTGTATAATTTACGGGAAGACCGTGCCGATGTAATTGTACCCGCCCTCCTTATTTATATCAATGCCATGCGATGGGCAGGTGCCACAGATATCTATGTGCCAAGGATCGGCCTGGTGGATGGTTTGATACATCATTTATACGATCAGGTAAAATGAGGAAAACTTCCCCACGGAAGCTGTCATGCTTAGGAAGAGCAGCTTACATTCAAAAATTCTTTTAAATCAAAATTCTTTATACTTTTACAGCAGCGATCGCTCCCGGGATTTGTTTTATTCTAACGCAGAGCCAACTCCACTTCGCTTCTACATCTAATCATTAACACATTTGCCATGTCAGTCCATAAAGAAATAAAAAAAGTTACCACCAATACATTACAGAAAATGAAGGCGGCAGGAGAAAAGATATCCATGATAACGGCCTATGATTTTTCTTTTGCAAAATTATTCGACAGCGCAGGCATCGATATCATCCTCGTAGGTGACAGTGCCAGTAATGTAATGGCGGGACATGAAACCACGCTGCCCATTACACTTGACCAGATGATCTATCACGCTCAAAGTGTGGTACGTGGTATCGATCGTTGCCTGGTAGTGGTGGATATGCCCTTTGGTTCTTATCAATCCAATACAGAAATTGCTTTGGCATCTGCCATTAAAATAATGAAAGAGACCGGTGGCCATTCTATAAAACTGGAAGGTGGCGAAGAAGTAGTGGACTCTGTAAAAAAGATCGTGAGTGCAGGCATACCTGTGATGGGGCACCTGGGGCTAACCCCGCAAAGCATCTATAAATTTGGCACTTATACCGTAAGGGCAAAAGAAGTGGATGAAGCAGCTAAGTTAAAAAAAGACGCATTATTATTGGAGGAAGCCGGGGCCTTTGCCATTGTATTGGAAAAAATTCCTGCTTCACTCGCTAAAGAAGTAAGTGAAAGCCTCCACATTCCTACCATCGGCATTGGCGCCGGCGGCTATTGCGATGGACAGGTATTGGTGATGCATGATATGCTGGGTATCAATACCGAATTCAAGCCACGATTCCTCCGGCAATATTTGAATATGCACGAACAGGTCACGGGCGCTGTTAAACAATACATCAGCGACGTAAAGAGCAAGGACTTTCCGAATGAGCAGGAGCAATATTAAAAGTTGGTAGTTGATAGTTTGCTAGTTAGTAGTACAGTATGAGTATTGTGACTTTATTTGTTAATAAGCCTGGTGAGATCACAAGTGCCCTTTACCAACTACAAACTACCCACTTCTTTTGTTCTCCGTAACTTGCAGCCCAAACCACATCCCACATAAATAATTAATTGCAGTATGGATTTTTTAAAGACATTAAAGATACAGGCCAATAACAATGGTGTTTCTACCGGTCTGAACTGGCTCAAAAGCAAAGGAGAAAAATTACATTCCTATTCCCCTGTTGATGGCAAATTAATTGGATCTGTAACCGGAACAGATGCACAAACTTATGAGGCTGTGATCAAAAAAGCGCAACAGGCATTTTTGGAATGGCGCCACTGGCCTGCGCCTAAGCGTGGCGAAATAGTACGACAAGTGGGTGAAGCCCTTAGGGCCGGCAAAGAACCGTTGGGCAAACTGGTAAGCTATGAAATGGGCA
>JANYIM010000006.1 GCA_025362055.1 Bacteroidota bacterium | reverse complement strand
TTACGTTTCGGGTTTCCTGGTAAACCACAGGGCCGGTAGGGCCTCCGCTTAAAATGCTTAAGCGTAATCCAATAGGTTGGCTGGGTAATACATTACCAACTGCGTTACGTGCCACACCCTGGTAGTTCATTAAATTTGGCGACTGTGCCATTGTGAGTAACGTAACAACAAAGCCAGTTATCGTTAATAAAATCTTTTTCATGTTTAGAATAGTTTTAGTTTTTTGATAGTATTAATTATTCAGCATTCAACGGAAATTTATCTTAATTTCTGTACTTTAAATGTACTTCTTTTGGTAACTGATGTGTTGATCGGGTCCAATAAAATATCCAGGAAATATTGTCCGGACGGATATGCGGTCAGATCAAGTAGTTGTGTGCCGCCAGTTCCAAAATAGTCAAACTGTTTCCTGGTGATCAGCTTTCCGGATTCGTCGAGAAGGGTCATACTGACCTTACCCTGTTGTTTGCTGAGGAAATCAATTTTCAGGACACCCTGTGTAGGATTGGGGTATATTTTGATCTCTTCTTTACCCCACGCAGTGTTATTATTAACTGTAGCCGGGTTATCTGTTCCGGGCTGCAGCACACCAGCTGTTACGATGATATTGGCAGAAGAATTCAGCGTTTCAATAGCTGTAGCTTCCCCAAAACTCCACTCAAAACGGTAAAAGGTGAAAATATTAGTTCCACCGGTCACATTCAAAGTTGAAGGAGTAACACTTTGCGCAAAAGAAAAAGCGGAGAAGAAAATACCAACTGTAAAAAAGAGGAGTTGTAATTTTCTCATAAGCGATGTTTAATTAGTGATTGGTTAATTTCTGACACTAAAGTAAATGCATTTTTCGGTAATTACAATACTCTAAACAGGGTATTTTTAAAAAATGTGAAAAAGAAGTAATTATTTGGGAATTATGCTGTTGTATGGTAAAATCCCCTATTGCATAAAGGGCTATATCAAAGGGGTGTCATTTTGGGAAAACCATCCTGTAATCTACCTTGATCTTTCCCCTGGAAATATCGTCCAGTTTGCCTTTCAACAGTTTTCGCTTGAGCGGCTTCAGGTGATCAATGAATAATTTCCCTTCAATATGGTCGTATTCATGCAGGATGATCCTGGCTGTCATACCATTAAAGGTTTTGGTATGTTCCTGAAAATTTTCATCATCAAACCGGATCGTTAATTCTTCATTACGGTAAACGTCTTCCCGGATCTTTGGGATACTCAGGCAACCTTCGTTATAGGCCCATTCTTTTCCATCGATCTTCAGGATATGGGCATTAATAAAAACACCCTTATAGCCGGGCTCATCGGGATACTCACCTTTCTCGTCTTCTTCCTGGTTGAGAAAGATCTGTTCACTGTCTATTACAAATAACCTTACAGGAGCGTTTACCTGTGGGGCCGCCAAACCTACACCATTGCTGTTGTACATGGTTTCCCACATGTCTGTGATAAAATTTTCCAGTCCCGGGTAGTCTGGCGTAATGTCTTCGCAAACCTTTCTAAGTACCGGCGAACCATAAGCTACAATTGGAAGGATCATTTAAATCTTGAAAGTTAAAAGTTAATATGGTATTGATAAATCTTTGCAAAATTAGCCCTAATCCTCGTATTAGCCAATCCTGTTATTAACTTATGTTTTGCAGGTATTCCTGCAGCATTATGGTGGCAGCGATCTCATCTACCAGTTTTTTATTGCGCCGGTCTTTTTTCTTCATGCCCATTTCCAACATGGCATTCTTAGCCATTTTGGAAGTATAGCGTTCATCCACCGTTTTAAGTGGCACCAGGGGAAATTCTTTCTGTATCTTTTTTATAGCCGCCTCTGCAAAAGGGGTGCCGTGTGTAGCTGTTTCATCCCAGTTCTTAGGTAGTCCGATGATGATGAGTTCTACCGTTTCTTCTGAAAAATATTTTTTTAAAAACGGGATGAGTTCTTTTGAATCAATAGTGGTCAAACCGGTTGCAATGATCTGCAGCGGATCGGTCACGGCAAGACCGGTTCGTTTAGCGCCATAATCTATTGCGAGGATACGAGGCATGTTATGAGTTATGAGTTATGAGTTATGAGTTATGAGTTATGAGTTATGAGTTCATAGAACTTGTAAAAATACAACCTTCCTGCTATCAATGATGAACTATTTACTCAAAAAAATATCCAATATCACGAACGTCGCAAAAAGCACTGATGCGATACCGTTAGTTGTGAAAAAAGCCAGGTTCACTTTACTCAGGTCGGTTGGTTTTACAAGTAGGTGCTGGTAGGTCAGTAAGCCGGTAAATAACGCAACACCTGTCCAGTACCAGGCCCCGAAATGCCCGTAGATGGCTGCATACACGACACATGCGGCAGCAAGTAAATGTAATAATTCAGAAACGTGAAGGGCTTTTATCTTGCCCAATGCTGCCGGTATTGAATGCAGGTTTTGCGTTTTGTCGAATGCTTCATCCTGCAAGGCGTAAATAATATCGAAACCGCTTACCCAAAATAAAACGGTGAATGAAAAAAGAATGGGTAAGAGGCCGAAACTACCGGTAACGGCTAAGTACGCACCGATGGGAGCAAGGCTTAATCCAATGCCTAACACCAAATGACATAATGCTGTAAACCTTTTTGTGTAACTATAAAACAATACGATAAAGAGTGCTACCGGAGATAAATAAAAACAAATTCTATTGATGAAAAAACAACAGACAATGAACAATAAACAACAGGCAATGATGAATAATAATACACTGCTTTTTTTAAGGAAGCCGGCAGGAATCTCCCTCACGGCAGTGCGTGGATTCCTGGCATCAAAATTGGCATCAAGATAACGGTTGAAAGCCATTGCGGCACTCCGGGCAAATACCATGCATAATATAACGAGTACCAGTAATTTTATAATGTACCCGGGTGTGTATATAGCTGTATGCCATCCCGGAAGCTGTGCAACCTGTAAAGCCCGCAAATTGACCACACCCAAAAAAAATCCGACCAATGCAAACGGCAATGCAAAAACAGTATGCGCAAATTTTATCAGCGACAAATATTTTTTTACAGTAGACATTAAACATTCAAAATTTAAAATTAAACATTCATCATAATCTTCGCCTAACGACCTCCCATAGTACAACACCGGCAGCGGTTGCAATGTTCAATGAATGTTTCATTCCCAACTGTGGTATCTCAATACAGCCGTCGCATTGCTGAATGCTATGCTGTTCTACACCGGTTACTTCATTGCCAAATATAAAGGCAATTTTTTCGTCTTTTTTAAATTCCACCAGCTGAAGCTGGTGGCTATTAACCGCCTGCTCAACGGCGTATATTTTATAGCCAGTTTCCTTTAATGCAGCAATGGCTTCAGGCGCATTTGCAAAATGTTTCCATGCAACCGTTTCCTCGGCGCCCAGTGCTGTCTTTTTTATTTCTTTATGAGGCGGGCAGGCTGTATAACCGGTGATGTAAACGGCTTCCAGCAAAAATGCATCAGCGGTGCGGAACACACTGCCAACATTATAAGCGCTACGGATATTTTCCAGTACGGCTATCACCGGAGTCTTATCTGCCTGTTTAAACTCGTCAACCGATTTTCGGTTGAGTTCATCCATTGAAAGTTTACGCATATCATAAAAATCAAAAGTTAAAACGCAAAACCCAAAACCTGCCGCGAATTCGGGCTTTTGTTTTTCAGTCTTGCCTTTTAACCTATATTAGATCATCTCACTCTGCAACAAAGGATTCTTTACGCTTTCTTTTTTTTCTGAAAAGGTTTTGGCAGCTTTGATAAAATGAACAAAAATGGGTTGCGGGTTTTCTACCGTACTTTTTAATTCGGGATGGTATTGTACACCAATGAAGAATGGATGATCGGGCAATTCCACGATCTCTACGAGGCCTGTTCCCGGGTTTTTTCCACTGGGAACCATACCCGCTTTTTGGAAATCGGTGATGTATTTATTATTGAATTCCCAGCGATGGCGATGCCGCTCACTGATATGTGTGGTGCCATAAATGGTATGCGCCAGTGAACCTTGTTTGATATCGCAGGGGAAAGCACCCAGTCGCATGGTTCCGCCCTTGGTCTCAATGTTTTTTTGATCCTCCATGAGGTCAATTACCGGGAAGTTTGTAGTTGGATTCATTTCCGTGGAATGTGCATCGGCCCAGCCCAATACATTTCTGGCAAACTCTATCACCGCCATCTGCATCCCCAGGCAAATGCCAAAGAAGGGCAATTGATTTTCCCTTGCATATTTTACCGCAATGATCTTTCCTTCCACGCCCCTGTGACCAAAACCGGGCGCCACAAGCAGTCCGTCAAGGTCCTTTAATTTTTCTTTTACATTATCATCTGTAATGAATTCGCTGTGTACGTTCACGATCTGCACTTTACATTCGTTGATAGCACCGGCGTGTATAAAAGATTCGAGGATGGATTTATAAGCGTCTTGCAGTTCAATATATTTTCCGATCAATCCAATGGTTACCTTGCTTTGCGGATATTTTAATTTATCTAGAAAGGCCCGCCACTTGGTGAGCTCGGGTGCAGCGTAACCATTGATCTGTAATTTCTTCAGCACAATTACGTCTAGCCCTTCCTGTAACATCTTCAGCGGCACTTCATAAATGGTACTTGCATCCATGGCTTCTATTACCGCATTGGGTTTTACATTGCAAAACAGGGCGATCTTCTTTTTCAGTTCATCATTCAATGGCTGCTCGGTCCTACAAACGATCACGTTGGGATGCACGCCTTCCTGGCTCAACATGCGCACGCTGTGCTGGGTAGGTTTTGTTTTCAATTCTTTGGCAGCTCTTAAATAAGGGATCAGGGTAAGGTGTACCACCATGCAATCTTCTTCGGGCATTTCCCACTGCAACTGGCGTACTGCTTCTACAAAGGGAAGGCTTTCAATATCGCCCACGGTACCGCCGATCTCAGTTATCACGATATCATATTTGCCTTCATTGCCCAATAATAACATCCTGCGTTTTATTTCATCAGTGATATGTGGTATCACCTGTACGGTCTTGCCCAGGTAGTCACCGGCCCTCTCCTTATTAATAACGGTTTGGTATATACGCCCGGTAGTTACGTTGTTGGCCTGTGAAGTGGGAATGTTTAAAAACCGTTCGTAATGTCCAAGGTCAAGATCTGTTTCAGCGCCGTCGTCTGTTACAAAACATTCGCCGTGCTCATAAGGGTTCAGGGTGCCGGGATCGATATTGATGTAGGGGTCAAATTTCTGTATCGTTACTTTTAACCCTCTTGCCTGTAAAAGTTTGGCAAGGGATGCAGCAATGATACCTTTACCCAATGATGAAGTAACACCGCCCGTTACAAAAATATACTTGGCCATCGTAAATGAGTTGATAATTTATAGTTTAATAATTCATATTTTTCTACACCAGCAACAAAATATAGCCCAACATCGTTGTGTCACTCTCTTGTACGTCAATGCATCATTCAACAGCGTGAATCAACGAAAAAATCTTGTTTAAAATAAAATCTGATTGTGTAACCTGATCCGGCTATGACCAGTGGGAATGGAAAAAATCCTAGAGGTCGTGTAAAGATAGGATGATTATTTGGGCGGAGGAAATTTGCCGGAGGTTTTATGAAAAAAAATGTTTCTTTAGGGATGAAAAAGATCCGCTTCCTGCCCCTTTGTTTATGTTTGTACTGGGTTTCCTGCCAGCATAAACTGTACAATGTTTACCCCAACCATTGCGGGCTTTATTATAAAACAGCTGCCAAAATGCATGAGCAGCAAGATTCTTTGATGAGTTTTTACAATTTTAAGCCTCGCCAGGCCATTGGCAGCATCGGGGCACAATGTGCCAATTGGGAAGCGATGATGGCCAGTTATACGGATGGGGCGCATTTTTACCTGGAAGATATCGATACTGCTTATTTTAAGGAATCCCAGGCCCGCTTTGCCTGGGATTATTATGGCAATTTACAGGGCAGGCCTTTGAGCAGCAGTTATGAATTGATTGTTGGCAATGAAAAGGGAACGCAACTGCCCAACGCCAGTTGTGATAAAATATTCATCATCAACAGTTTTCATGAATTTAGTTTCAAAAAGGAAATGCTGGAGGATATTGCAAAAAAACTAAAACCCGGAGGACTGTTGTATATAGATGAGATCATTGCGAAATACCCGGGACAGAAACACGGCGGTTGTAAAAAAGAATTATTTACAGAAGCCGAACTGATCGGTTTTTGCAGGGCAAATGATTTTGAATACACAGCCGGCATGTATGTTACCTACCGGAAATCGGTGCCTTACCGGAAGATATATGTGTATAAAAGAAAGCAAAGGGGATAAACGGCTATTAACCCTTCACGATCTTATTAAAGCTTGTTGCAATACCTTTTATCAGCGATGAACTAAAGCCCTGGTGTTCCATTTCATTCAACCCTGCTATCGTACAACCCTTGGGGGTAGTTACCTTATCGATCTCCTGTTCGGGATGCGTGCCTTTCTGCAATAGCAATTCGGCGGCACCTTTTACTGTTTGTGCGGCTATAAGGTTTGCCGTTACTGCATCAAAACCAATTTCAATACCACCTTGTATATTGGCGCGGATATAACGCATTGCAAAAGCAGTACCGCAGGCTCCCAATACGGTAGCTGCATCCATTAGCTTTTCATCTATCACGCTTACTTTTCCAAGTACGGTAAACAGTTCTGTAACGAAATTGATCTGCGATGTTGCTGCATTGCTGAAACTTAAGCAGGTCATGCTTTCCTGTATGGCAATGGCCGTATTGGGCATAGCACGGAACACAGGCAGTTTCTTTTTTATGGTGCTTTCAATATCTTTTATCAATACACCACTAACCACGGAAACGAGGATATGTTTGGGGGTTAATACCGCTTTAAAGCTATTCAACACATCCATTGCCTGGAATGGCTTTACTGCGAGTATCACCAACTCACTGTTACGCACAGCTGCATCGTTTTTATCAGTAACATTCATTCCCCTGTCTTGCAATGCTTTTAGCGTAGCTGTGTTCCTTTTGGTAATGGTAATATCGGCAGCCTTGCAGAATTTACTTTTCAGTAATCCTTCGGCAATGGCGGTCCCTAAATTTCCGCCGCCAATAATGGTAATTCTTTTATTCATGGTATATATTTTATTGGTCGTGTTATTGAAGTCAATAAAGTTCTCTTTTGCTTCTCCAAAAAAGGATCAAAAAAGAAGCCTGGGTATAGCTTTTGTATTACTGCGAACTCAAATTCAGCTCCCCGATCTTTGGACGCTGGCATTTTGTTAGCGCGTTTAATAGCACAACACGTTATTGCTAATAGAACAGGTTTGGTGAAAGATAATTCCTCACATAATCTTCAACGCCTTTTTCCAGTGTAGTAAATCCTGCTGCATAACCGGCCCGGGCAAGCTTATCCATTTTGGCTTCCGTAAAATTCTGGTATTTGTCACTGATATCTGCGGGCATGGGGATATATTCAATCACTGGCTGAAGCCCTTGTGCAGCAAAAGTTGCGTTTACGAGATCGTTGAAACTGCGTGCGGTGCCTGTTCCTAGATTATAAATATCTGATGCAGGTTTGTTTTTCATCAACCAGTAACAAACGGTAATGATGTCTTTTACGTAAATAAAATCCCGGAGCTGCTCCCCGTCTTTATAGGCGGCATCATTTGAACGGAATAATTTTACTTTTCCGCCCTTTTTTATTTGATTGTAACCATGAAAGATCATACTGGCCATTCTTGCTTTATGGTATTCATTAGGACCGTACACATTAAAGAATTTAAGTCCGGCCCAGAACGGCGGTGCTGCGATCTGCAGTAAAACCCATTTATCAAATTCATTTTTTGAAATGCCGTAGGGATTCAGGGGTTTTAGCTGTCCTATCATTTCATTCTTATCATCATAACCTTGTTCGCCGTTCCCATAAGTAGCAGCAGAAGATGCATACACTAAAGGAATTTTATTGGTTGTGCAGTATTCCCAGATCATTTTGGAGTAGTCAACATTGAGGTGCTGGTGAATGGCATAATCAAATTCGGTGGTATCTGTTCTTGCGCCCAGGTGAAAAATAAAGTCAACTGCCGGTTCTTCTTTTTGGAGCCAGACAAAAAATGCTTCGCGTTCGATGCGTGCTATATATTTTTTATGCAGAAGATTCAATTCTTTTGATTCGTCTTCAAACTCATCCACTAAAATTAAATTTTCAAAACCCCGTTGGTTCAAATAACTTACCATGCAACTCCCGATGAAGCCTGCAGCACCTGTTACTACAATAGAACCCTTCGAACCTTCCTTAAAGGGGGGGGCTTCCGAAGCCCCTGTATCCTTATAATTCTTTTCTTTATCCATTATTTTTTATAAAGCTGCCAAAGCATGTTCACTTTCATGCCCCGCCAATAAATTAGTGATCGCATTTTCGTATTTATCTTTCCATCCACTTACCTGTCCCCAATCTTCCCCGTTAATATTTATCTTCCCACTGGTGACCTTCCCCAGATAGGTTACGGTCATTTCCATTTTTTCCAACAGCATATTAAAATCGTTCCTGTTTTCTTTTGAAACCGAAACCACTACACGGCTTTGTGATTCGCCAAACCAAAATGCATCAGCCCTTACGCCTTCTTTTGCTGCAGATGTTTCAAATCCAAGATCCCGGTTAAAGCAACTCTCTATCAATGTAATGAAAAGGCCGCCTTCACTTACATCGTGTGCTGAATTGACCAATTTTTTATGGATCATTTTTTTGATCTCGTGTTGTACTTCAAACTCTTCTTCCAGATCAAAATAAGGTGCCGGAGAAAATTCCACCCCATGTATCTTGTGCAGGTATTCGGATGAATTGATATCATTCCTTTGCGTACCTACTAAATAGATCTCGTCATCTTCCTGTTTAAAATCCATTGTCATTTTATCGTCTACGCTTTCCAGTAAGCCTACCATGCCAATGGTGGGTGTTGGGTAAACCGCACCATCGGGCCCCTGGTTATAAAAACTAACATTGCCACCGGTTACGGGCGTGTCGAATTTTATACAGGCTTCACCCATGCCCTTGATGGCGTGTACGAATTGATAATACACTTCAGGGTCGTAAGGGTTGCCAAAGTTCAGGCAGTTGGTAACGCCCAATGGCTGCCCACCGCTGCATACAATATTCCTGGCAGCTTCCGCCACGGCGATCATAGCACCTTTGTAAGGATCGGCAAAAACATAACGGCTGTTGCAATCTGTCGTTAGTGCAAGTGCTTTATTGGTGGGCTTTGCCAATACGATCGCAGCATCACTGGGAGCATTGGTGCTTGCATTGCCGGCGCCTACCATACTGTCGTATTGAACATAAACCCAACGCTTACTCGCAATATTAGGGATTTGAATTAATTGCTCAGCGATGGCTTTCAGATTTTCAGGAACAGCGATACGGTTGGGATCAAAAGCTTTTATTGCAGAAAAGTATTTTGGCTCACTGTATGTCCGTTCATATTGCGGTGCGCCACCCCCCAATACCAGTTCGTAGGCCGGTAATTGTGCTTCCAGGTTCCCGTTCAAATAAAAATGTAGGGTGCCGTCATCCGTTACTTCCCCGATCTCACTGCAGGGGAGGTCCCATTTTTTAAACACTTCCAATACGGCAGCCTCTTTTCCTTTTTCCACTACCATTAACATGCGTTCCTGGCTTTCGCTTAGTAATAATTCCCATGCCTTCATTCCTTTTTGCCTCGTGGGCACTTTGTCAAGATCAATGCGCATTCCGGAATTACCCTTTGCACTCATTTCAGATGTTGAGCAGATGATGCCTGCAGCGCCCATATCCTGCATGCCAACAAGGGCGCCTGTTTTGATAACCTCCAGGCAAGCTTCCAATAATTTTTTTTCCTGGAACGGGTCACCTACCTGCACGGCCGGGAGGTCTTCTGCACTATCTGCCGTGATATCTGCCGATGCAAAAGAAGCACCGCCGATCCCGTCTTTACCGGTAGCACTGCCTACAAAAAAAACGGGATTGCCTTTACCTTCTGCCGTGGCAGAAATGGTATCGCCGTTCTTTAAAATACCCACACTCATGGCATTCACTAACGGGTTCGTATGATAGCAGTTCTCAAAATACACTTCACCGCCAACGGTGGGCACGCCAAAACAATTTCCGTAATGGCCGATGCCATGTACTACGCCTGCAAGAAGGTGTTGTGTTTTCGCTTCTTTTAAATTACCAAAGCGCAAAGAATTCAGGGAAGCGATGGGCCTTGCACCCATGGTAAAAATATCCCTGTTGATACCTCCTACTCCGGTTGCTGCACCCTGGAAGGGTTCAATGGCCGAAGGGTGATTGTGCGACTCGATCTTAAAAACCACGCCATAGCCATCGCCGATATCCATCAATCCTGCATTTTCTTCCCCGGCTTTCACCAACATTTTTTTACCGTCGCGAGGCAATGTTTTTAACCATTTAATGGAATTCTTATAACTACAGTGCTCGCTCCACATGGCGCTGAAAGAACATAGTTCAGTAAAGTTTGGCGTTCGCCCGAGTTTTTGTTTGATGAGCTCAAATTCTTCAGCTGTGATCCTTAATTGTTCAGCTGTTTTTACCGTTATTTCCATAAATGATAATGAGGGCATATTAAGAAAGTGCAAAGGTAATGCCTGCAGCGCTTTTTGGCTGATACGTCATAGCAAATATTTTAACTATCTTCCCACACCAAAAATATGTTGCTTTGAATTACCTGTTATTTGCTGTTTATTTTATTCTTTTCTGTTGGTGGGTAGTACGGATACCATTTATTAAAAAAGCGGGCCTTAACAGCAAGCTGGTGCTGGCATTATTCCTGTTCAAAGTCATTGCCGGTATTGCGATCGGCTGGTTGTCACTCCATTTTTACAGTTCTGGCAATGATTACTGGGACGTGAACAGGGAAGGGTGGAAGGAATACCAGTTATTATGCACGAACCCACACGAATACTTTACCAATCTTTTCAGTTCGGGCTATACAAAAGGCTATGGAGGCTTATTTGATTCTTTCCAGTCTTTTTGGAATGACCTAAAGAACAATCTTATCATTAAACTGGTCTCTGTCTTTGATATTTTCAGTGGCGGCAATTATTATATCAACAGCCTCTTCTTCAATTTTTTTGTTTTCTTTGGGCATGTTGCTTTGTATAAAATATTCATAAAAATTTATACCGGGCAAAGCCGCCGCATCATCATCGGATGTTTCCTGTTGCCGTCGCTGCTTTATTTCACTTCGGGGATCCATCGGGATGGCATTGTTTTTCTGATGCTCGCTTTATTAGTGTATGCTGTATTTTTTTCGTTGAAAGAAAGGTCGTTCACAGTAAAACGGATAGGGGTTATTTTATTCACCCTGTTGATATTATTCTTAACAAGGAACTTTGTGTGCATTGCGGTTATCCCTGCCCTTAGTGCCTGGATATTATCTGTGAAGATAAAATGGCCGCCCATCTTAACCTTTTTTGTTGTGTTCCTAGTAGCCGGGCTTCTGCTATTCAATTTCAATAAGATCTTTCCTTCTGTGCATCCTTTGGAAACCATCACACAGAAACAAGCTGATTATCTACGGCTGCCTGCTTCTGCAACCCAAATTAGCCTCGATACCCTGTATCCCAATTTCAAAAGCTTTCTTTATAATGCACCGCAATCATTCAACCATACCTTACTGCGGCCCTATCTCCTGGAAATGCCATCACCGATCCTGATCCCCATGAATGTTGAATTGTTCCTATACCAGCTTTTGTTGCTTGCCCTGCTGTTTTTTAGGCGGAAGAATGATGACGGTAAAACCGATTCTTTTATACTGTTTGCTGTTTTCTTCACCCTCACTGTTTTTCTATTTATTGGCTATATCGTGCCCAATCTGGGGTCATTGGTCCGGTACCGGAGCCTATACCTGCCTTTCCTGGTTACCCCCATCCTTTGCCAGCTAAATTGGCTGAAAATGCGGGCCCTCATAAAAATTAAAAAATAAAATAATATTTATTTTTTTTCCACATTTCGTTATTTTTTGGGTGAATCACAATAAAAATATTGTTTTATAAAAGGAATTTCTGTTTTTTTGTGCCTTAAATCTTAAAAAAATGCAATCATTACGCTTTAAGGCCCTCGATAATCTTATTAGTAACCCGGCATATATTAGGGTGGAAGGCTCTTCCAAGATCACTGATATTTTCAATGAAAATGTATTTACACTTCAAACTGCACGAAAATATTTAAGTGATGAGGCCTACAAGAGTCTAGTTGCTTCAACCAAAGGCGGCAAAAAAATTGACCGCAATATGGGTTCCCAGATCGCCAATGGGATCAGGGCCTGGGCAGAAAGCAAGGGTGTTACCCATTTCACCCATTGGTTTCAACCGCTTACCGGCTTATCTGCAGAAAAGCATGATTCGTTTTTTACATTAAAATCTGACGGGACACCCATTGAAGAATTTGAAGGTGCGGCATTGATCCAGCAGGAACCCGATGCGTCTTCTTTCCCGAGTGGCGGGTTAAGGGCAACTTTTGAAGCCCGTGGCTACACTGCATGGGACCCCTCTTCACCTGCTTTCATCATGGAGATAGGTCAGGGTAAAACATTATGCATCCCTACCATTTTTGTTTCTTATACAGGCGAATCATTAGATACCAAAACACCTTTATTAAAAGCATTGGTAGCGCTTGATAAAGCAGCTGTGGATGTTTGCCAGTATTTCGATAAGAATGTTACCAGGGTAACGGCAACGCTTGGTTGGGAACAGGAATATTTTGTGGTAGATGCCGGTTTGGCCAATGCCCGCCCTGATCTTGTGCTTACCGGCCGTACCGTTTTTGGTCATGCACCCGCGAAAGGCCAGCAACTGGAGGACCATTATTTTGGGGCCATACCCGAACGCGTATACGCTTTCATGCGTGACTTTGAACAGGAAAGCTATAAGCTGGGCATTCCCATCCGCACACGGCATAATGAAGTTGCACCGGCTCAATTTGAGTGTGCGCCCATTTATGAAGAGACCAACCTGGCGGTGGACCACAACACTTTGTTGATGGACATCATGGAAAGGGTGGCAAAGCGCCATAGCCTGAAAGTATTATTACACGAAAAACCATTTGCCGGTATCAATGGCAGCGGCAAACACAATAACTGGAGCATGGCCACAGATACGGGCGTTAATTTACTGGCACCCGGTAAAACACCCAAGACCAACCTGATGTTCCTCGCATTTTTTGTGAACACCATCAAAGCCGTGCATGATTACGCTGATCTTTTAAGGGCTTCTATTGCCACTGCGGGTAACGACCACCGGTTAGGGGCAAACGAAGCACCGCCTGCCATCATTTCCATCTTCATCGGTAAATTCCTGACAGAAGCCCTGAAGCAGGTAGAGTCACGTGTTTCGGGCAGTTTTGATGAACAGGATGAAGCCATACTGAAATTGGATATCCATAAAAGTATTCCTGAACTGATGCTTGATAATACAGACAGGAACCGTACTTCACCCTTTGCTTTTACTGGCAATAAATTTGAATTCCGCGCCGTAGGCTCATCTGCCAACTGCGCCAATGCAATGACAACATTGAATGCGATCATGGCGGAAACACTGAGACAATTTAAAATAGATGTGGACGGTACCATTGAAAAGGGCGAGAAGAAAGAAGTGGCGATCATGCAAGTGATACAGAAATACATTGTTGAAAGTAAAAAAGTATTGTTTGAGGGAGACGGTTATAGCGATGAGTGGGAAAAAGAAGCAGCTAAACGTGGTTTGCCCAACGTAAAAACAACACCGCTGGCCCTTGATGCTTATATAACAGATAAGACAAAACATCTTTTTAAGAGCAATGAAATTTACAATCATGCAGAACTGGAAGCCCGGCACGAGATCATGCTGGAAGCATATATTAAAAAAGTCCAGATCGAAGCGAGGGTAATGGGCGATCTGGCCACTACTTTCATTCTTCCATCGGCAATAAAATATCAGAATGTACTTATCACCAATGTACAGGGTTTAAAAGAGGCTGGACTTTCTGCGAAAGCCTATGCCAATCAGAAAGAAGTACTGGAAAGGATAAGTGAGCATATCGGTGTGATCAGCGACAGTGTTGAAAAAATGATCGAAGAAAGAAAGAAGGCCAATGAAATTGCTGATACCAGGGCAAAGGCCATTGCTTATTGTGATAAAGTGAAAGAGAAATATTTTGATACCATCCGTTATCACGTAGATAAATTGGAATTACTGATAGACGATGCCTATTGGTTACTGCCTAAATACAGGGAGATACTCTTTTTAAGATAATATTTTGGAAAATATATTAGCAATTGTTCCAGGGCCGGGAAGATAATCGGGCTTTGGAACATTTTTTTTAAAAAAAACTGCAGGCCATTAAACCTTTGAGCAAATTAGCCATCTATCTTTGAGAAAATAGAACACATGAAGAAAATCGGTATTTTTTTAACGCTCTTTTTTATCTCCTTTTTCTCATTTTCACAGGTACAAAGAGCTGCCACACCATCTAAACAAAGTGATGCTGCTGCGACACAACCCGGTGATAACAATCCTGAAAAAATGAACAGGAGAAAAATGATGCGGGAATTAAACCTGACCAAGGAGCAGCGGTCGAAATTGAAAGAGATCAGGCAATCCAATATGTCAAAGAAAGATGCCATCACCAATGATGATAAACTTACAGATGAGCAAAAAGAAGCGAAACTCAGGGAACTAAAAAGAGGCCAGGCACAAAGTACCATGACGATCCTGAATGATGAACAAAAAGCAAAGATGAAGGCAATGCGGGGGAGAAGGGGACAAAATTAAAATAACTAAGTTTTCCATATAAGCAGTAAGGTTGAGCAAAAAAGAAACCGTTCATTTTTATGAGCGGTTTACTTTTACCCGGCACCCGCCTTGTCCCTATCACCCAAAAAGGAGAAATGAGCATACGCTTATTCGGTATCTGGTATCCAGTATCCATTCCTTATTTTTGTTCTATGAATATCATCTACACCTACGACCAGCTATTCTCTTTTTCAAAAAATATTTTTTTAAAGATAGGGTGTAATGAAGCAGATGCTATTACTGCAGCCGGGTCATTGGTCGCTGCTGACCTTCGTGGTGTGGATAGCCATGGTGTGGCAAGGCTTGGCGGTTATATAAGATTATGGGAAGTGCAAAGGGTGAATGCCCAACCAGCTATTGCAATAACGCATGAAACACCTTCCACGGCTGTTGTTGACGGTGATCGTGGCCTTGGCCTGGTAGTGGCGCCCTATGCCATGCAGGTAGCCATTGATAAAGCAAAGCAGGTAGGTAGCGGTTGGGTGAGTGTAAAAAACAGCAATCATTTTGGGATCGCAGGTCACCACGCAATGATGGCATTACAACATGATATGATCGGCATTGCCATGACGAATGCATCGGCATTGGTAGCTCCCACTTTTTCAACTGAAAAATTATTAGGCACCAATCCCATCGCCGTAGCCATACCCGGCGGTACTGAACCGGCGTTTGTTGCTGACTTTGCTACTACTACTGCTGCCAATGGTAAGCTGGAAATATTGCAGCGTAAAAAGATGTCGACACCTAACGGTTGGGTGCAAACGAAAGAAGGGCAGCCTTCTGTCAATGCCAATGAATTAAAAGAGGGCGGTGCTTTACTGCCATTGGGTGGCGACCGGGAGCATGGTAGCCATAAGGGTTATGCATTGGGCGCTATCGTGGATATTTTTTCCGGTGTGTTAAGCGGTGCCAATTACGGACCCTGGGTGCCCCCTTTTCCAGCATATGTTCCCATACCCGAAAATATGCCTGGCGAAGGCATTGGCCATTTTTTTGGCGCCATGCGTATCGATGCTTTCCGCACAGCGGATGAATTTAAGGTACATATGGATAAATGGATCAGCCGTTTTCGTTCTGCAAAAACGGTTGCGGGGGAGGAAAAAGTCATCGTACCCGGTGACCCGGAAAGAGCAATGGAAGTAGAAAGAAAAAGTAACGGAATTCCTTTGTTACAGTCTGTTATAGATGACCTGGAAGCACTTGGACTTAAATTTAACTTAACACTATAAGCTACTAATACTTCTGTTAATTAAGTGTAAGCAAAGTATATTTGCAATCCAAAATAAAGGCTTCAATGAAAGTAATGAAATTTGGCGGCACCAGCGTAGGTAAGCCGCACCGCATGCACGAAGTGGCAAAATTGGTTACCAAAGATGAAGAATCAAAGATCGTTGTGTTATCTGCATTGAGCGGAACTACCAATGCGCTGGTAGAGATCAGCGCTTCTTTGGCAAGGGGAGATAGGTCGGCAGCAAAAGAACAAATTGATGCACTGGACCTGCATTACCAGCAGTTCATCCAGGAATTATTGTCGGATAAAACAGCCTTGACCAAAGCAAAAGCGGTGATAGCCGAACATTTTGAATTTCTTACCATTATTTTAAAAATATCTTTCAGCGAAGCACTCAATAAAGATATCCTTGCGCAGGGAGAATTATTAAGCACTAAACTATTTTGTATCTATCTCGAGGAAAAAAAGATAGATCATATATTATTACCGGCACTTGACTTTATGACCATTGACGGTTATGATGAGCCGCAGATAGGAGCGATAAAAGTTAAACTGGCACAACTGCTGCAGCGTAACAAGGATAAAAATATTTTTGTAACACAGGGATATATCAGTCGCAATGCAAAAGGCGAAGTAGATAATTTGAAAAGAGGCGGAAGTGATTACAGTGCTTCACTGATAGCAGCAGCGATCAATGCAAGTGTTTGTGAAATATGGACCGATATCGATGGCATGCACAACAATGACCCGCGGATAGTTAAAAAGACAGTACCCATTGAACAGTTAAGTTTTGAAGAGGCTGCTGAGCTCGCATATTTCGGTGCAAAGATATTACACCCTGCAAGTATCTGGCCGGCACAGTATTTCAACGTGCCTGTTCGGTTGCTTAACACCTTATTTCCTGAAGCCAAAGGAACACTCATCACGGAAAAAGCGGGCAGCGTTGGTGTAAAGGCGGTTGCGGCAAAGGATGGTATCACTGCCATCAAAATAAAGAGCAGCCGAATGTTGCTGGCTTATGGATTTTTACGAAAAGTATTTGAAGTGTTCGAAAAATACCGTACGTCCATTGATATGATCACCACATCAGAAGTGGCGGTTTCCGTAACTATTGATAATGATATTTACCTGGGAGAGATCACCAGGGAACTGGAAGTTTTTGGAACGGTGGAGATCGATACCAATCAAGCCATCGTGTCGATCGTGGGGAATGAAATAACGGAAACAAAAGACATCATGGAGAAATTATTTGAATCAATTTCGTCTATACCTGTCCGTATGGTAAGCTATGGCGGTAGCAGGCACAATATCTCTTTGTTGATTGCGAGGAGTTATAAAGAAGAGACGTTACAGTTGTTGAATGTGGGGCTTTTTGGGCTGGACTAATGGGTAGCTACAAGCCAAAAACTTAAGGGGGACAAGATTTTTTTGCAGTAGACCTTCTTTTTTCAAAAACGCTTTTTTATTCGTATGCTTGTCCCTTGGGCTATCCTCTTGCAGCTAAATTCCGATTCCCATCTTCTTATAGATAAAACTCATCAACCAGGCGGGGCCGATCAATAAGAATTGAATGTCTTTCAGGAACGATGGTTTTTTCCCTTCTACATTATGTCCATAAAATTGCCCAATCCATGCCACAATAAATAAACCGGTACAGAGCATCCACAATGGTAAAATATTCGCCTTTTCGATAAGCTGGCAAAGTACAAGGCATACACCTGCATACAGTAATAATCCGATCCAAAGCGTACGTGAAAGTGAAAAATAATATAGGATGGCGATCAACACTGCTATTTCCGCTACGTTTACCGTGAAACCTGCTACAGCAAAAGGAAGTTTAATGCTAAACAATAGTCCGATCAATGAAAAGAAAATGATGGGCACGCATATCCAATGTATGGTTTTATTGGTGTGATCCTGGTGACTTTCGCCATATTCATCGAGCCATTGTTGAATTGTTTTCATCAGAAATTATTTTGTTCCTTAAAGTTAATAAAACTGTTTAACAAATCATTTACAACAATTGGGCAGGTTTTAGCGTCTTATTATTGGTTTTTCATAGGATATTGGATTAAATCAGGGCTGGATCTTTATCCTGGCCCTTTTTTATTGCCAGTAATATAACGAATGTTACCTGGCAAGAGGCGACACAAAAAAAACTCCTCAAAAAAGAGGAGTCTTGTAATTCAATATTTTCTTTTAATGATTATATAACAAGCATCGCATCTCCATAACTGAAGAAGCGGTATTTATCTTTGATCGCTTTTTTATAAGCTTCCATCATCAGGTCGTATCCCGCAAAAGCGCAGGCCATGATCATTAAGCTTGTTTTTGGCAAATGAAAATTGGTTACCAATGCATCAGCAATATTAAAATTATAAGGAGGATGTATGAAATGATTCGTCCAACCCTCCGATGGTTTTAATAATTTTTGTGCAGTAAAAGAAGATTCCATTGCTCTCATTGTAGTAGTACCGATTGCACAGATATGACTTCCACCTTCTTTGGCTTTATTAACGACTTTACAGGCGGTATCTTCAATGCGGTAATATTCAGCATCCATTTTATGCTTGCTCAGGTCTTCCACTTCAATTGGCCGGAAGGTTCCCAACCCGGTGTGCAAGGTGATCTCGGCAAAACGAACGCCTTTGATCTCGAGCCGTTTTATTAATTCTTTGCTGAAATGCAAGCCTGCAGTAGGGGCCGCCACAGCTCCTTCATGTTTGGCATATACCGTTTGATACCGTTCTTTATCTTCTTCTTCGGGCTTGCGTTTTATATATTTTGGCAAGGGTGTTTCTCCCATGATCTCCAGCATCTGCCTGAATTCAGCATCCGTTCCATCCCATAAAAAACGGATGGTGCGTCCGCGGCTGGTGGTATTATCAATTACTTCTGCAACCAGTTCATCGCTTTCTCCAAAATATAATTTGTTACCAACACGGATCTTACGTGCAGGGTCAACAATTACGTCCCATAATTTATTGGCTTTATTAAGTTCCCTTAAAAGGAAGACCTCAATTTTTGCACCAGTCTTTTCTTTTCGGCCATACATACGTGCCGGGAACACTTTGGTATTATTAACTACAAACACGTCTTTGTCATCAAAAAACTCCATGATGTCTTTGAAATGCCTGTTCTCGAGCTGCCCTGTTTTACGGTGAACCACCATCATACGGCTGTCTTCACGTTTTTTTGTAGGGTGCTGTGCAATTAAGTTGAGCGGAAGGTCGAAGCGAAACTGGGATAATTTCATGTAATCAGTTTTTAATTGTTACATGCCGTGTATTGTAAGTGTTCTGCAGGTTTAGCCTTTCTGGAGGCACTTATCATGTTACGGCATGATTTTGAGAGGGCAAAGGTACAAAAAGACAGCGAAATACGGGGAATTATAAAATAGTTCCTGCCACCAGTCAAAGTTTAAGTATCCAATAATCTAATAATCCGTTAAAGACTTCCTCTTTATTTTGTGATTTCTATGGTTCTACGCATCTTTATGCAGGGCCCTTTATCCAACCTGTCTGTATGCAAATAAAACGATCTTTCCTGGCAATACTGATGATCTGTGTGGTATCATTTTCTGGATATGCCCAGAAAAAAGCAAGCCCAAAATATCCAAGCCTTTTTTGGGAG
>JANYIM010000002.1 GCA_025362055.1 Bacteroidota bacterium | reverse complement strand
TGCGTCAGGATGACAGAGTGGTCACAATTGAATTTAGTAAAAAATTCAAATCTGTCCCTTAGCATAACGATCTCTGTAGTGAAAAGCTTTAAGCCTTATGCTTTTTCTTAGTCGTTCTTTTGGTGCCATACCTGTCGTAGGGAGATTTTTGATAGATCACCGGGTTGGTGATCACGGTATCATCACTTAATAAAACCTGTACACATTCATTCAGTATCTGGTACTTCGACGAAAGGAATAATTGCATTTTATCTTCAGGCAGGCGGATATCATAATTACCATTGCTGGTGATGATATTATCGAAAGAAGGATTCAAATGATTGAACTGCTGGATATCCATGGCCAGGTTCTTGGCTATTACAAGTGAATTGAATTTACCCGAAATGGATTGTACCTCGATGCCTTCTAATTCGGTTTCGTTCAGTTTGGGTTGTATATCGTAAGGATTGGAATAGCTGGTTCCACCCGGCATCTTTTTAAAAGACCCCGGGCTGGTATTTTGTGTAGCCCAATCGGCATTATTGCCCTCCATGATATAATGCGTAGCAATGAATCTTTTTACATAGGTCCTCGATTCTTCGGGTAGATAATACTGGAGGTCCCAGAAATTACGGCTACCACTGCGTTGTATAGCACTGAATACCCTGCCTGCCCCCCCGTTATATGCAGCCATTACCAAAAGCCAGTCGTGCAGCTGCCCATATAATTGTAATAAATATTTGGCCGCAGCATTGGTGCTTTTATAATAGTCGGTGCGCTCGTCTGCGTAGGCATTGATCGTAAGTCCAAACTGCCTTGCCGTTTCGGGCATGAATTGCCAGGGGCCACCTGCTCCTTTTATGGATACAGCGCCTGACTTCAGGTTGGATTCTATCACCGCAATGTATTTCAGTTCTTTGGGCAGCCCGTATTGTTGTAATATATACTCGATCAGATTAAAATAAGGTTTACCCCATCCCTTCATTTGTGTGAGGTAATTGGCGTGCGTTGATATGTATTCCTGCATAAAACCCGCGGCATTGGAATTTACCTGTGCCTCATAAGGCATGTTGGTGTTATAGGAATAGTTGGGAAATAGATTCTTGAAGCCATAGCGGGTCACCTGGCTGAAGTATTGCACTTTTTCTTTTGTAGGAGGTTTTTTGGAACTGATCACTTCATCGATCTCCTCATCCACTTTTTTTTCATCTACGATGCTTGTGTCTGAAGAAACTTTTTGCTGACCGGTCTGCTGTACCCCGGCCCTTGAGAACTGGAATAAAAAAAAGGATGATATAAGAAATAGATGTTTACTCATAGTCTAACGATCATGCATGTCGTATTCTTTCATAAGATGGCTTGCTACCTGCAGCAAAGTTACATCATCCTGCTTATTTGCCATAACCTGTACGCCAAAAGGCATACCGTTGCTGTGTTTGAATAAAGGGATCGCAATACCGGGCACACCGGTCAGATTGGCGAATACAGTGTATATATCAGCCAGGTACATAGCAACAGGATCATCATTGGCATCAGCAAAACCAAAAGCTGTGGTAGGGCTTGTTGGCATTACAACTACATCAAACTCATTGAAAATGGCTATTGTTTTATCAACTAACATCCTGCGAACCTGTTGTGCTTTGCTGTAATATGCATCGTAAAAACCGGCGCTTAAAACAAAAGTGCCCAGCATGATCCTGCGCTGCACTTCCTTGCCAAAACCCTCACTGCGTGTGTGCTTATAAAAATCTGTTAATTCTTTTACGGGAGCATTGCTGCGATAGCCAAAACGAATGCCATCATACCTGCTGAGGTTACTGCTTGCTTCTGCCGTGGTTAAAACATAATAAGCAGGAACAACATAGTCGAGCAGATCAAAATCGATGGCTTCTACTTTATGCCCGGCTGACCTTAATTTATCAATGAGGGATAAAATGTTTTCCTTTATTTCTATATCAAGTGATGGATGAAAGAGCGCTTCTTTGAAGTAAGCAATTCTATATTTCTTTTCATTTTCGGAAGAAAATTTAAAATTCGTATACGCTTCGTAAGCCCCTTGTGTGGAGGTTTTTTGGGAGATCACCGTACTATCATATTCATCCGGCCCGCTCATTATCTCCAATAATAAGGCAATGTCTTCCATGCATTTTCCGAATATCCCTATCTGGTCGAATGAAGAAGCATAAGCGATCAGGCCATACCGTGAGATACTGCCATAAGTAGGCTTAAAACCGATGATGCCACAGAAGTCTGCCGGTTGCCTTACCGAGCCACCCGTATCACTGCCTAAAGCTGCCATACATAAACCTGCCTGCAAGGCAACAGCGCTGCCACCCGATGATCCACCCGGGACCTTTGTTTCATCGAGGGCGTTCAATACTTTTCCATACACCGAATTTTCGTTGGTACTGCCCATTGCAAATTCATCACAATTGGTGCTGCCTATAATGATGGCATCCTCATCCAGCAAACGTTGTACAGCGGTGGCAGAGTATAAACTTGTAAAGCCGGTCAATATTTTTGAAGCGGCGGTAACAGTATGTCCCTTATAACAGATCACATCCTTTATAGCAATGATCACCCCGTGCAATTTTTTCAGGGGTGCACCATTGTTTCTTTTATCATCCAGTTGCTTTGCTTTTTCCAACGCTTCTTGTGCATACGCTTCTGTAAATGCATTCAACCGTTTGTTTTGTTCGATCTGTTGCAGGTAATGTGTTACAGCTTCTACACAACTGGTATTGTTTTGTGCCAGTTCGTTTTGATATTGCAGAATACTGCTGAATGAGAACATCTTAGGAAATGATAGTTGGTTATTATGCAATCGGCTGAAGTGTTTCGCCGCATCTGTCCAGTTAACTGAGCAGGGTCGAAGAACACTTCAGCCGAAGTAATTTATGATAAGTAAAGCAGGTTATGCTTTCCTTTGTTCCAGTTGTTGTTTTAATTGCCTGATCTCTTCATCCTTGTCCTTATCTTTCATACCCTCTTCGATCTCGGATTTTACATTATTCTTTGCGTCATTGAATTCGCGCATCCCACGACCTACACCCCTCATTAACTCGGGGATTTTTTTGCCTCCGAACATTAATAATACAACGATAATGATAAGGATCCACTCACTGCCACCCGGCATTGATAATAAAAAAATGGAATTCAAAAATGATATTGTCATAATAAAAATTTAGATAGCAAAGATAAATCAATTATTGACTTACTTGTGCTATTTCACACAACATTATTAACCGCCGGTTAACCTAAATCTTTAAGGAAAAAAATAGTTTTAGCGCAAATAGGTCTTGCCACATCTGGCCTTACCGTTGGCAGCCTGTTCAGGCGTTATACCCCGCATGCAGGACGTTAAAAAAGCAATGGATGCAAGGATGATCAATGACAGAACGATCTTTCTCATGGTACGAGGTTTAATAATAAAAAATGATAAGCAATTAATCAAATCAGTGGTAATGGTCCTGTCATAGGATATAATTGGACAGTAAAATTACTATAATTTTTGAAACCGCATAATTTTATAACAAAAAAAATGCCAGAGATCGATTCTCCGGCATTTTTTCGAATATAATTCGTTGAAAATGTTACTTTTTGGCCACAGCCATCCTTTTTTCCCTGATACGGGCACTTTTTCCACTTCTTTCACGTAAATAATAGAGTTTGGCGCGGCTAACCTTACCAACCTTGTTCAATACGATACTTTCGATATTTGGCGAAAAAGCCGGGAATAAACGCTCTACACCAACCCCATCACTCATCTTACGTACTGTAAATGAAGCGGTTGCACCATCACCCTGGCGTTTAATCACATCGCCCTTAAAGCTCTGGATACGCTCTTTAGTACCCTCAAGGATCTTATAATTTACTGTGATATTATCACCTGCTTTGAACTTCGGAAGCGTTGACTTGGTCTGTGTTGCCAACTGCTCATGAACAAATGCTACTGCGTTCATATTGTTTGTTTTTTAACGGACGGCAAAGGTAGGGGAAAGTTTCGAGTTTTGAGTTTTCTGTTATGAAAAATTTTGTGTTTTGTGTTTTCGGTTTTCAGTTTTTTAAGGCGCAGTAGTATTTAATATATTGAGGCTCTTTTTGGCCTGAAAAAAGGGCAGCTTCAGACTGCCCGATAATTATATTGATCTACAATTTAAATACTCTCAACAGAAAACGCAAAACGGAAAACCTAACGGGCCACATTCACAGAACGTTTTTCCCTTATCACCGTAACTTTTATCTGCCCCGGGAATGTCATTTCCGTTTGTATCTTCTGGGCAATTTCAAAACTAAGTTTATCACTGTCGCTATCGGTTACTTTGTCTGCTTCTACAATTACCCTTAACTCACGCCCCGCCTGTATAGCATAGGCTTTCTCTACACCGGTATATGCCATGGCAAGGTTCTCCAGGTCTTTGATACGCTGGATATACTGTTGCATGATCTCGCGCCTTGCACCCGGCCTTGCGCCACTGATGGCATCACATGCCTGGATGATGGGCGAAATAACATATTGCATTTCCATTTCATCGTGGTGGGCACCAATGGCATTTACCACGGCAGGGTTCTCACCATATTTTTCGGCCAGCTTTGCGCCCAGTAAGGCATGGCTTAATTCTGTTTCTTCATCGGGTACTTTACCAATATCATGCAGCAAGCCGGCACGTTTTGCCAGTTTAGGATTCATGCCTAATTCTGCTGCCATGATCGCACAAAGATTGGCCGTTTCGCGACTGTGCATCAACAAATTTTGTCCATACGAAGAACGGAAACGCATCCTGCCTACCATCCTTATCAGCTCTTTATGTAAACCATGAACGCCCAGCTCCATGGCAGTACGTTCACCGATCTCCATTACCTGGTCGTCTAATTGTTTCTTGGTCTTTTCCACTACTTCTTCAATTCGGGCAGGATGGATACGCCCGTCAGCGACTAAGCGTTGCAGTGATAGCCGGGCAATTTCCCTGCGCAAGGGGTCAAAGGAAGAAAGTACAATGGCCTCCGGTGTATCATCAACAATAAGATCCACACCTGTAGCGGCTTCTATAGCACGTATATTCCTTCCTTCACGACCGATTATAGAACCTTTTATCTCATCACTTTCGAGATTGAAAACAGTAATGGCATTTTCTATCGCAGCTTCTGCAGCAGTACGTTGTATGGTTTGAATGACGATTTTACGGGCTTCTTTATTGGCCTTTAATTTGGCGTCTTCAATGATCTCCTGCTGTATCACCATGGCCTTGGTATGGGCCTCCTGTTTAAGGCTTTCGATGAGTTGGGCTTTGGCATCTTCGGCAGATAAACCGGCTACTTTTTCCAGGCGGCGGATATGTTCTTCCTGGTGCTTTTCCAGCTCTGTACGTTTAATACTTACTACCTCGATCTGGCGATTGAGTGTTTCCTTGATGGCTTCATTGTCTTTTATCTGCTTCTCAAGATTCTGATCTTTTTGATTCAGGGATTGCTCCTTTTGCTTGATGCGGCTTTCACCCTCAACAAGCTTTTGGTTACGTTGCATAACGTCCCTGTCATGGTCCGACTTCAGCTGTACAAACTTTTCCTTTGCTTCTAAAAGCTTTTCTTTTTTAAGGTTTTCAGCTTGTAATTGGCCGTCGGCGATGATCTTTTTAGCCTGTTGCTCTGCTTCTGCTATTTGATTTTTGGTGTTTTTGGCAAATACCAGTTTACCCAGTATTATGCCCAGTAGCAGTGCTGCTACGCCTATGATAATGTATATTATTATCGGTTCCATTGAATGTTTCTGTTTTAAATCGGTTCACAATCATATATAACCTCCCGTTACTCAGTATAAGTAAAATGAGATGTTTGAGTTACGAAGATAAGTAATTTGTTTGGTGTGGGGAGGGTTTAGGGAGAGGGCCAGATAGTTTAGTAAGGTTTGAGCTTTTTGTGTCCTTTGTGCTGTTATTCCTCTGAGCCCTGTATAGTTAATTCTGTACTATCAGTTTATGAAAGGCCGGCGGTTTAATATCGTTCCCCTATGGCACCCACTGGTTTACTTTATAGCTTTCTGTAGGTATTATAATAGATAATCCACAGATAACCTATAGATGATTAAGATATAACTAAGAGATAATATAGATTTAAAAGTATTTATTATTACTAAGTTATCTGTGGGTTATCTCTATGTTAAAATTTAGTTGTATATCTAAATGCTATACAATAGCTATGGCGAAGCTTACCGGTAATATAGGATTTTGCCGCTGTTGCTGTTCCCCAAACAACCGTAAGCCAGTTGCAATCAATCGTAAAGGCCGCCGCGTGGTGTTATTACCAGCGGCCGCATACTTAACCGTAATGGTATTTTTTTCCATGAAAGTATCTGCTACTTATGCGACCAGCTCTTACCTGATTACAAATACTTACAAACGATCACAAACAATAACGACGGGAAGTAAGTTGCGTATATTTGAGAGTTATATGCAAGCCATGCCTTCAATTCGTTACATACATTTTTTTGTGCTAAGCTTGTGCTATTTGGGCATGACGACATCATGCCAAACACAGTCTAACAAATCATTGACCAATGATATAGAAATAGATACAACTAAATTTACCTCAACAGATGAACCTCCCAGTTCAAAGTACATGAAAGTTGTAAATCTGATGGCACAAGCCCAAGATGTCCGTTGGAGTGAGAGCTTTACTGGAGAAAAATCTGAACAGTGGAGTAGATATGAATGGTTATCAAAAAATGCGACAAATGAGCAATTGCTTGAACTAATGAGAAGTAAATTCCCTAATGTTAGGGTTTATGCTTTCCTAAGTTTAAAAGACAGACCAAAGATTAATTTAAAGCCAATTATTCTGGAACGTTTAAATGACAGTTCAAGTTTTGTATGGGTAAATGGCTGCCTTGGTGAAGAAAAACGTATAAACTCATTTTGTCTTGAGGAATGTTCTGGTTTGTTTTCGAGAAAAGAGTTAAATCAATACAGAAATATCATTTCAAAAGGAAGTGATATTTATATAACTATACCTCAGCAGTAAATTACTTATATTAGCCTGCATATAACATGGTATTGGCAAAAGTTTTCTATGACTCCGCCAAGCATTTATTTGCTATTTTATTTCAGCTTTATGCATACTTTTCAACATAGTTATTCTCAAACATTCTTTCATCCCTTATTACGGCAAATATCCGGTGAACCAGTTTATTTCTAACTGCATTGATGATACTCATTTTATTTTTCCCTTCTAATACTTTTCTTTCAAAATAGGCTTTCATTTCTTTATCATTTTGGATAGCTGATAGTGCACAGAGATGCAATAGCCTTTTTAGTTTTTTATTGGCAAACGGACTGACGGCTGCTTTATAACGCACGCTGGTTCCAGAACTTTTATTAAAGGGCACCACTCCGCAATAACAAGCCAGTTGTTTCCCGTTTTCAAAAGCAGTGAACCCTTTGGTGTACACCATTAATGCCACGGCTGTAACAGAACCTACACCCTTTATAGATTCTACTCTTTTTACTTTTAGATTAAGTTGCTCATCTTTTTGAATAGTCTTAGTGATCAAAGTTTCAATAGCAAGTTTGGCTTTTAGTAG
>JANYIM010000203.1 GCA_025362055.1 Bacteroidota bacterium | reverse complement strand
CAAAAAGGACAACTTGTCTTATCTTAGCGCAACTTTTTACTACATGAAGGTTTTAATAAAGCAGGCCCACATTATTTCACCCTCCTCTCCTTTCAACGGACAAACCAAAGATATTTTTATTAAGGATGGCATTATCAGCAAGATCGCAGATGACATTAAGGAAAAAGCAGACCATACCATCGAACAAAAAGGGCTCTGTATAAGCATTGGCTGGGTAGACATCTTTGCCGACTTTGCCGACCCAGGATATGAATACAGGGAAAATATGGAATCAGGTGCAAAAGCAGCCGCAGCCGGCGGTTTTACCGATGTGTTGCTTATTCCCAATACCAACCCGGTGGTAGATAATAAATCGCAGGCAGAATACATCATACAAAGATCCAGGGAGACCATCGTCAATATTCATCCGATTGGTGCAGTAACAAAAAATGCAGCAGGAACAGCACTATCAGAAATGTATGATATGCGGCAATCCGGCGCCGTAGCTTTTGGTGACGGCATCAACCCAATACAGAATTCGGGCTTATTACTGAAAGCACTGCAATATGTAAAAGCCTTTGACGGAACCATCATCCAGGTACCGGATGATAAAAATATCGGTAACAATGGACTGATGAATGAAGGGATCATCTCCACGCAACTGGGCCTTCCGGGTAAACCTGCAATGGCTGAAGAACTGATGGTGGCAAGGGATATTAAGTTAGCGCGGTATGCCGATAGTAAATTGCATTTTACAGGAATATCTTCTGCCAAAAGCCTGGAATACATTAAACGGGCGAAGGAAAGCGGTATAAAGGTAACCTGCTCTGTAACGCCCTACCAGCTTTACTTCTGTGATGAAGACCTGCAGGGATATGATAGCAACCTGAAGGTAGACCCTCCCCTGCGCAGCCGTGCAGACATGCTTGCCTTACGTACAGCCATAAACGAAGGTGTGATCGATTGTATCGCTTCCCATCACCTGCCGCAGGATTGGGATAGCAAGACCTGTGAGTTTGAATATGCAAAGAACGGGATGATCGGACTGGAGACCTTGTTCTCCGTCATCAACACCGTTGGTTGCAACATCCATCATTTCATACAAATGCAAACCATTGCAGCCAGGGAAATTTTTGATCTGCCCATTCCCGAACTCAAAGAAGGCCAGCCTGCATCACTTACCTTATTCAATCCAACTACTGAATTTATTTTTGACGGGCAGCTATTGCAGTCAAAGTCCAGGAATACACCATTCATTGGCAAAATCCTAAAAGGAAAAGTAGTAGGCTTACTCAATAAAAATAAGATTCACCTGAATAATTAATAATGCTGCAAAACCTCAATGCCACTAAAAAGGGATTTATAACAGGACTGCTGATGGTAGGGTTATCCCTCGTTTTTTTTTATAGCAAACTGCCCTTTGAGAGTCCTGTTCAATACGTTATATATCTTGTTTATGCAGGTGGGATAGTGTGGTCCATACTTGAATATGCAAAGTTGGCCGATCCATCCGCTAAATTTGGTGATTATTTTTTACAGGGATTCAAGTGTTTCATCGTTGTTACTTTACTGATGGTGCTTTTTACCTTCATCTTTAATAAAATGCATCCCGAGTTCAAAGAAGAAGTGGCGAAGGCATTCAGGGAGGATATGATAAAAAAAGGGGACAAAACCCCGGCAGAAATGGACAATAATGTCGAAAAAATGAAAGATTTTTATATTGCCGTACTTTTAGCAGGCGCAATTTTCAGTTATCTTATCATCGGGGCAGTTGTTACCACAGCTGTATCCCTTGTAGTAAAGAGAAGAAAATAATAATTATGGACCTATCGATCGTAATACCGCTTTACAATGAAGACGAATCCCTGCCCGAACTGGCGGCATGGATCAAAAGGGTTATGGATGAGAATGGTTATTCTTACGAGATCATTATGATGGATGATGGCAGCACCGATGATTCCTGGAAAGTGATCGAACAGTTACGCAGCACCAATCCCAATATCAAAGGCATCCGGTTTCAACGCAACTATGGAAAGAGTGCAGCGCTGAATGAAGGGTTTAAAGCCGCCCAGGGCGAAGTTGTTATAACCATGGATGCAGATATGCAGGATAGCCCGGATGAGATCCCCGCCTTATGCAAGATGCTCCTCGATGAAGGGTTTGATATGGTGAGCGGCTGGAAGAAGAAGCGCTACGATAATACCTTTACTAAAAATATCCCTTCTAAATTCTTTAATGCAGCCGCAAGATCGATGAGTAAGATCAAACTGCATGATTTTAATTGCGGGTTGAAAGCTTATAAAAAGAAGGTTGTAAAAAGTATTGAAGTGTATGGCGAAATGCACCGCTATGTTCCTGTACTCGCTAAATGGGCGGGCTTTAGAAAGATCGGCGAAAAAGTAGTAGAGCACCGTCCAAGAAAATACGGCATTACTAAATTTGGATGGAGCCGTTTTGTCAATGGCTTCTTAGACCTGATGACCATTTTCTTTGTGGGTAAATTCGGCAAGAGGCCCATGCATTTTTTTGGGCTCTGGGGTTCTTTATCTTTTTTCGCAGGCTTTGTTATTTCGGTTTACCTCGCCGTGTCTAAATTCTTTTTTGATAAAACAGGCATGACGCAAAGGCCCATGTTCTTTTTTGCGATACTCGCGATGATCATCGGTACACAATTATTCTTAGCGGGTTTTATTGGTGAGCTCATTTCCCGGAATAGTACAGAACGTAATAATTATCTCATAGAAGAAAAAACCGGATTGTAAGGAGGATAGAACACTGATAACGCGGATTGAGCGAATCAAAAACGGATGTATGTTGTTACATGAAGAAATAACTGAGATAATCATTAAGAGTTTCTACAATGTTTATAATAAGCTTGGATATGGATTTTTAGAAAAGGTTTATGAAAATGCCCTGATCCTGGAACTAAGAAAGGAAGGCCTGGAATGTGCTAAGCAAGTTGCTATCGAAGTGTATTATGATGAAACATGTGTCGGCAATTATTTTGCGGATATTCTTGTTGAGAATAAGATCATCCTGGAATTAAAAGCTGGTGATGGCAGTTTAATTGAAGAGCATGAATTACAACTTATTAACTATCTTAAAGCTACAGATATAGAAGTAGGACTTTTGCTTTTCTTTGGAAAAAAGCCGGTCTTTAAAAGAAAAATATTCACAAACGCGAATAAATCCGTTTAAAATCAGCTTCACCAGTGTCATCAGCGTTCCATCAGAACATCGTTATTATCGGCCCCGCTCATCCGCTGCGTGGCGGGCTGGCATCTTATGATGAACGCCTTGCAAAAGAATTTCAGCAACAAGGCAATGAAGTAAGCATCTACACCTTCTCGTTACAATACCCTTCCTTCTTATTTCCCGGCACAACACAATTCTCTTCAGAACCGCCGCCTGCCAATCTTAACATTGAGGTGTGCATTAATTCTGTTAATCCTTTAAACTGGATTAAAACCGGTAACCGTTTAAAAAAAGAAAGGCCCGATCTTATCATTGTAAGATACTGGTTGCCATTCATGGGGCCTTGCTTGGGCACTATTTTGCGGAAAGTGAAAAAGAACAGGCACACCAGGATCGTTTGCATCGCAGACAATATCATACCGCATGAAAAACGTTTCGGCGACAAGGCCTTCACAAAGTATTTTGTAAAGCCCATTGATGCATTTATTACCATGAGTGAAAAAGTGCTGTCCGACCTGCGTTTATTTGCAAAAGATAAACCGGCGAAGTATGTGGTTCATCCGCTGTACGATAACTTCGGAGAAAAAGTATCCAAAGAAGACGCAAGAGAAAAATTAGCAATAGGTAATGGGCAAAAGATACTACTGTTCTTTGGCTTTATCCGAAGATACAAGGGATTGGATATACTACTCGATGCAATAAAACTCCTCAAAGATAAAAACTACCAACCTCCAATTACCAACTTCCAACTTCTCATTGCCGGAGAGTTCTATGAAGACCGCAAAACCTATGATGAACAAATAACTCAATTGGGAATAAAAGATGACCTGATCTTACATACCGACTTCATTCCCGACAGCGAAGTAAAATACTATCTCTGTGCTTCAGACCTGGTAGTGCAACCTTACCGTAATGCAACACAAAGCGGCGTTACGCCCCTCGCCTATCATTTTGAGGTACCCATGATCGTTACCAATGTAGGCGGACTGCCAAATCTTGTGCCGGACAATAAAGTAGGACTGGTTGCAGAACCTAATGCAAGTTCGATCGCCCAAAAGATCATTGAATACTTTGAAAAAGGCGAAGGCCATTTTCTTCCATACCTCATTGAAGAAAAGAAAAAATTCAGTTGGACAAAAATGACAGAAAGCATACTCGAATTGGCCCAATCGGTATAAATTGCACTCAACAACAGCATCAATGATCTACAGAAGTAAAGCACCCTTACGTATTGGCCTTGCCGGCGGTGGTACCGATGTGAGCCCGTATAGTGATCAATATGGCGGCGCCATCTTAAATGCTACCATCTCACTTTCGGCTTATGCAACGATAGAACCATTGGCAGAAGCTAAGATCATTGTACAGGCGCTCGACAGGAATGAGTTACAGGAATATGGTTTGCTGAACGAATTGCCCATTGATGGGAAATTAGACCTGTTAAAAGCTGTTTACAACCGCATACAGAAAGATCATCCGGTGCCTTTGAGCGGTTTTCGTCTATCCACCTACGTTGATGCACCTGCAGGGTCCGGGCTCGGTACTTCCTCTACCCTTGTTGTGGCTGTTTTAGGCGCTTTTGCCGAAATGCGGAAACTGCCCTTGAGGGATTATGAACTGGCGCATTATGCCTATGCTATTGAAAGGAAAGACCTGCAACTGGCCGGTGGCAAACAAGACCAGTATGCCGCAACATTTGGCGGCGTTAATTTCATGGAATTCTATGAAGCAGATAAAGTGGTGGTGAATCCCCTACGCATCAAGCCCGAGTTCTTGCATGAACTGGAGAATAACCTGGTCTTATATTTTACAGCTACCTCCAGGGAAAGTGCAACGATCATTACCGAGCAGGTAAAAAATGTGAATGATAAAAATAAAAAAAGCATTGAAGCCATGCACCAGTTAAAAGAACAGGCGAAGATGATGAAAGAGGCTTTGCTAAAAGGCCGGTTGGATGAATTAGGTGAGATACTCGACTTTGGCTTTCAACAGAAACGCAGAATGGCAGCCAATATCAGCAATAACGATATCGAATCCATCTATGAAGCCGCAAAAAAAGCAGGCGCCACAGGAGGCAAGATCAGTGGTGCAGGCGGCGGCGGTTTTATGATATTCTATTGCCCCGGCAATACCCGTTATGCAGTTATTGAAACATTGAATACTTTTGGTGGTGAAGTGAGAAAATACAGTTTTGTTGATTACGGATTAACAACGTGGAGTATTTAAATAATATTTTTAACCCACCTTTGTCTGTGTTTCGATTGGCTTAACATGACAAAAGCGGTAACCATTATCACCCTGAACTTGTTAAAAGGTGTAGGATACAATACCCCGGTTTTTTAATTAATAAATAAATCTTGAGTAAATGGATAAGATAAAAAATATTGTACAGGCATCCATCGATGTAAAGCAAATGGTATTGGAAGACGATCAATTACTCCAAACCGTTAGTGACTGTGTAAGCATTATTGTCACTGCTTTTAAGAACGGCAATAAAGTATTGTTCTGTGGAAATGGCGGAAGCGCTGCCGACGCACAGCACCTTGCAGCGGAGTTCAGTGGCCGTTTTTATACCGACAGGGACGCACTGCCTGCAGAAGCATTGCATTGCAATACTTCTTACATGACTGCCGTGGCGAACGACTATAGTTATGATGTAATTTATTCAAGGCTTGTAAAAGGCATTGGCAACAAGGGCGATGTATTGGTAGGATTAAGCACTTCGGGCAATAGTAAAAACATCATCAATGCATTTGAAGTGGCCAGGACAAAGGGAATGATCACCATTGCTTTTACGGGAACTACCGGCGGTGACCTGCAGTTGCTTTCCAATAAACTCATCAACGTGCCCTCAACAGATACACCAAGGATTCAGGAAAGCCATATCATGCTGGGGCATATCATTTGTCAACTGGTGGAGGAACAATATTTCACCCACTAAAGGTTGAACCTGGTACCTGATCAGGAAAACTTATCAATATACTAACCCTTCAAATAGATGAATACTCCCGGAAATAGTGAGGTCCAAAGTTCTCCCTCAGGGGAGCCGGGGAGGCAAGCGGTCATATTAGCTGGCGGGTTGGGTACAAGGCTGCGTTCAGTCCTTCCAGATACTCCTAAATGCATGGCTTTAGTTGCGGGCAAGCCTTTTGTATCCTACGTTATAGAGCATTTAAAAAAACAAGGGGTAGATAAATTCATTTTTTCTTTGGGATACATGGGCGATGTGATCACCCGGTATTTAAATGACCGGTACCCAATGCTCGATATCCAATATTCAATGGAAGAAGATCCCTTAGGTACGGGCGGTGCCATAAAACATGCATGTAAGCTGGCAACAGAAAAAAATCTATTGGTCCTGAATGGAGATACCTTTTTTTCATTGAGCATAACCAAACTACTTTCCTTTCACAATTTGAACGAGGCTGATTGTACCCTTTCTTTAAAACCAATGCAAAACTTTGATCGGTATGGTGTGGTGGAAATGGATACAGATCATTCCATCACCTCCTTTAAGGAAAAACATCATTACGATAATGGCCTCATCAATGCCGGCGTATATGCCCTCAATGCAGCTAAATTTATAAAGGAAGCCCTTCCCGAAAAATTCTCTTTTGAAAATGATTATTTAGAAAAATATTTCGCTAAAAGAAAGGTTTACGGATTGGTGCAGGATGGTTATTTTATTGACATCGGCGTTCCTGAAGATTATGCACGGGCGCAGGAAGAGTTAGAAGTTAAGAGCCGGTAGTGCTTCATCAGATCAATTTCATTCTATTTGAACTAAATAAATTCGTGTAATAAATATGCCTGGCCTAAATAAGATAGATAAAACATGGACATTATTCCTCGACAGGGACGGCGTCATCAACCACGAAAAACACCAGGATTATATCCATACCTGGGATGAATTTAATTTTTATGAAGGCACTAAAGAAGCCATTGCCATCTTTGCCAAAATATTTAAACATATTATTGTTGTAACAAATCAAAGAGGTGTTGGCAAAGGCGTAACAAAGTTGCATGATCTTGAATTGATGCATAAGAATATGATAACCGAAATAGAAAAAAGCGGTGGAAGAATTGATGCCATCTATTTTTGTCCGGATGTTGAAGACACCAGTCCCAACCGCAAACCCAACCCCGGCATGGGATTGCAGGCTGCAAAAGATATACCGGGCATTGATCTCACCCGGTCCATCATGATCGGCAATACCCTCAGCGATATGCAGTTTGGCCGTAACCTGGGTGCTCAAACCATATTCCTTCCCACTACCCGCCCCGAAGTTGATCTTAAAGATGGCCGCATTGATGCGGTATATGCTTCGCTGATAGCATTCGCAACCGATTTAAATAAATCTGTTTAATTATTGTGATCAGCATTTACCCTTAATTTTCGTTAAATTTTAATTCCTGCACAATAATTTCCCCGCTATTTGTTTAACTAATGGTAAATTTATTCCATGAAGAAATGGTGCGCCCTATTATTGCTCGGCTTTGTTCATAATTTTTCTTTTGCACAACACATCAGTGCAGCGGATAATAAGTTCCTGCGGCAAAAAGAAGACTCCCTTAAAGTATATGGAAGGAAAATAATAATCGGCAGGATGGCGGATGACCGTTTATCTGCCGACAGCATGTTCACCCGCATGTTTGTGCGTGCATTAAAGACACACAACTCCCTCTACTATCCGTTCGATTCTTTGGAAACCATTTCAATACTATATGCACCGGATAGTTCTTTCAGGATATTCACCTGGCAAATGGCCATCAATGAAAATGTGATACGGCATCATGGTGCGATACAAATGAAGACCTATGACGGTTCATTGAAATTTTTTCCATTGGTCGACAGAACCGTTGTAACCCAGCATTTAGAAGATACCATCGGCAACAACTTAGGTTGGATCGGCGCCATCTATTATAAGATCATCCAGAAAAAAAGTTCCAACCAAAATTTTTATACATTGCTGGGATATGATGAACACAATCTTCGCAGCGACCGAAAAATAATTGAAGTACTTACCTTCAGCAATGATGAACC
>JANYIM010000218.1 GCA_025362055.1 Bacteroidota bacterium | reverse complement strand
TAATTTTTTGCGCATGCTGGTAAATTCTTTGCAATGATATTCAATTCGAGCATCTGTTTAAAATGAAATATATATTTAAAAAATATATAATACCATCATATTTATTATAGTGTATTCTATATATAATGAACGAATTATGTAACAATTAAACAATACGAGCAATAAAATTGCGTTTATGCAGCAGAGAATGTATTTTTATAATGTTTTTTTGGTAAGACCAAACTAACAAGAACCATTCTGACTGTTGAGTTTTTACACATGAACCTAACCTAGTATTATGAAAAACCCCCTAAGTCCGTTATGGACTATTATGGTATTAATGCTTTTAAGCGTTACTGCAAAAGCCCAGGTATCTGGCACCGTTTTCCGTGATTTTAATGGCAATGGCGTGAAAGACAATTCCGCCTCTTTTAATGAACCCTTTGTTGCAGGTGTAACCGTAACGGCTACGCTTCCCAATGGTACTTCATTTACAGCTACAACTGATGCGGTTGGTGCCTATAGTTTTACCGTAGGCCAGGTGCCTGCTGCCAGTGCGGCAAGGATCGAATTTTCGGGCCTCGCACTTGGCGATTATCCTGCACTGAAAGGCACGGGTAATGCAAGCAATGTAACATTTGTAACTGCACCTGCAACATTGGTTAACTATGCAGTATCTGCACCGGACGATTATTGGAATAATATTGCAGTACCTGACCCGGTATTAATGGCTGCGGAAGGCTATAGATCTACCAGCAGTGGATATGGTGCCGGTAAATTTTCTATCGTGCAGGTCAACAATAGTACTGCCGGTACACAGGTCCCCGCAAATCAAACTATTGTTACAATTGATACCTCCAAGCGGCCTGCAACATTTGCACAAACGGGAAGTCTGTTTGGACTTGCCTTTCAAAAAAAGCAAAAAAGATTATTTGCAGCAGCAGAATTAAGACGTGCAAGCGGATTAGGCCCACAGGGTGTAGGTGGTATTTATTTTGCGGATTCATCTACCGTTACTAATAACTGGGCCTATAGCGGGGCTTTTACTTTACAAGGTGTTACTCCCTCGAACGGAGGTGCAGTATTGGATTTTGGTGCAGTAACCCGGGTAAATGCGCCTGCCAGTAATAATAATTTTTTACCCACTGATGGTACTACAGCAAGAGATAATGACGCTTTTGCAAAAGCAGGCACTATGTGCTATGGTGATATTGAAGCCGATCCTAACTCAGATGATGTTTATATGATCAATGCTTTTCAGAAATCATTGATCGTATTTACCGGTTCTGCAACGAGTGCCGTTTTAAATGGTGCTTCTACTGCAACGCTGGCACCTTTTACAAAAGCCTATGCTTTAGCTTCTTTACCTGGCTATCCTGCGGTAGTTGGTGCCGGTAATAATATGCGTCCTTATGCGGTGAAAATTTATAAAGGCAAAGGATATATAGGGGTAGTAAGTGACGCCATGTCAACACAATTGGTTGCCGACCTGAAAGGATATATTTTACAGTTTGATCCTGCTAATATTGCAGCAGGGTTTACCACTGTTGTCACCGTTAATTTTAATTTATATTCCGCAAGTTTTTATCATCCCTGGGTTACTACCTGGGCACAGGCCGGTGGAACAGCTACTGTTACAGTAAGGGATTATCCGCAACCAATGATCTCCAGTATTGAATTCAATGAAGATGGAAGTATGGATATCGGTATCAGGGATCGTTGGGGAAACCAGGGTGGAAACTTTGAATTTTTCCCGATCGCAGGTGCTGCAAATACGGGACAGACTTCTGTAGATGGGGATCTGTTACATGCCTGTTTTGTAGGCGGAGCATGGATATTAGAAGGAACTGCAGGAAGCTGTACACAACTTATTACACAAAGTGGAACCAATACCAATGATGTTGGTTCAAATACCAGTTATAATAACACCGGGAAGGAATTTTATGGCGACAGGGTGGGTGATGGTGGTGGTGAAGATGAGGAAGGTGGTGTAGCAAAATTAATGGGATCCGGAACGATCGTTTCTTCTGTGCTAGACCCAACGCCAAGTGGCGGAAGTACTTCGGGCACAATTTACTGGAGTACACAGGGCATGAAATGGAACAGTAATAGTACCGGTATAAAAACCCACGTTGCACGTACGGGCGGGGGTAATAATAACCTGGATAAGTCAAATGCAATGGGAGATATAGAGTTTGTAAGTCAATACCAACCTATCCAGATCGGTAACCGTGTATGGAGCGATACCAATGGAGATGGTATCCAGGATGCAGGTGAGCCCAGTACGGCATTCAATGGATTGACAGTTACTTTACGCAGTCCGGGTATAGATGGTATATATGGTAATGGAGATGACCAGACCTGGACGACTACCGTTAATGCAAATGGAAATTATTACTTTGATAATTCTAATGTAACTACTACGGATAATCGCCGGCCTGCAACATGGACGGGAGTAAGTGGTGTTTTACCAGGCTATGATTATCACCTGGAAATAACAACTCCCGCAGGATTTCAGCTTGCCAAAACAAACGCAGCTTCCAATACGTTAAATACAATTGATAATGATGCGAGTGCGGTTGGCGCAACAGCCATAATTGCAAATGTCAATACCAGTAAAATTGATCACAATTATGATTTCGGATTTAAACCGCTTGCCACGCTTGGCGATAAGGTATGGCTCGACAACGGAGCCGGAGGCGGCACGGCCAATGATGGCATTCAAAATGGTACAGAGCCGGGTGTAGCCGGCATCACCATTGCTTTATTCAATACTTTGGGTGCTGTTATTGCAACAACTACAACAGATGCATACGGTAATTACCTGTTCGACAATTTGGCCCCCGGTAATTATTCACTGGCATTTACTTTGCCTCCTAATTATACATTCACACAACAAAATACCACATCAGGCGATGGATCAGGTACTGCTACAGATAGCGACCCGATCACTACTGCCGGTGCAAATTTTGGCCATACAAGAACAATCACTTTAACAGCAGGACAAATTCAATTGAATGCAGATGCCGGCTTAATATTCAATACGCCACCGGTTACACAAAGCATAGGTGATAAAGTGTGGTTAGATACCGGAGGTGGTGTACCCGCTAATTCAGGTAATGGTGTTCAGGATGCAAATGAACCGGGTATTGCGGGGGTAACAGTAACCCTATACGACAATACAGGAGCAGCCATTGCAACTACGATAACAGATGCGAACGGAAATTATTTATTTACGAATGTAGCGGTGGGAGCTAACTACAGGGTAGGATTCACCTTGCCTGTAGGCATGGTATTCACCGTTCAAAGCGGTGTAGTATCAAATGCTACTAACAGTGACGTTAACACGAGCGGTGTGAATTTTGGAAAATCCCTGCCATTTAATATAGTCAGCGGCGATAATCTAACTTATATAGATGCCGGGATATTACCACAGTCGACCAACAATGCAAGTTTGGGCGACAGGGTTTGGGAAGATACCAACCATGATGGTGTTCAGGATCCCAATGAACCGGGCATTGGTGGTGTAACTGTTAACCTCCTTGATGCAATTGGTAATCCGATATTATCAGGAGGTTTACCGGTAACAACAAAGACAGATGCATATGGCTACTATATGTTCACCAATTTAGCACCCGCCACCTATGTGGTCGAGTTCATAAAACCGGTTGGTTATACCATTAGTCCAAGGTATGCTGCTGCAGCATCGCTGGCAACTAACAGTGACATATACTCGAATGGAAGATCAGGAACTTTTGCATTACAGATGGGCGACAGAAATACAAGCGTAGATGCGGGTATGTATAAAACAGCTCCTGCCGGTACGTTGAAATTAGGCGATAAGGTATGGAACGATCTGAATGAGGATGGTATCCAGGGTGCAACCGAACCGGGCGCTGCAGGCATCACTGTACAATTATACCAGAACGGTGCCGATGGCCTGCCGGGTACAACAGATGATGTATTGATGGCAACAACATCAACAGACGTGAATGGTAATTATATTTTTATAAACCTTGCAGCATCAGCAGGTGCTACAACAAATTATAATGTTCAGTTCAGTAACCTGCCGAACGGCTATGGTTTTACTAAAATGAATGCAAGCGGTAGTACCACTGCCAATGATAATGATGCCAACAGTAATGGCCGAACGGGATCTTATAACCTTGTTGCTGATAATTTAACTGTTGATGGGGGCATTGCACAGGGCACTTCTTCCGGAAAGGGCAGTATTGGTAACCGTGTTTGGTACGATCTCGATAACAATGGCCGCCAGGATGCAGGTGAATTGGGTGTTTCGGGGGTAACGGTTACACTGCAAAAAGACATTAACGGTGATGGTATATTCAGTGGTGCGGCAGAATTGAGTTTTGCAACAACAACAACAAATGGTATCGGCGAATATACTTTTGAAGACCTTGATGCAGGATCATACAAAGTAGTATTTGGCTTTGGTAATATGCAGGCTGGTTATAAAATAGCACCTACAAATGCAGCCGTTGCCAATAGTGGTACGGATAGTGATGGCGACAATGCAGGTACAACAATTGTAGCAGGTGCCACCACTTCTACAACAGGCGTTTACAGTCTTGCGCAGGGAGAAGATAACCTTACAGTAGATCTTGGTATTGTGCCGCCAGTGAACAGAAACACTTTGGGTGATTATGTTTGGTACGATGCAAACAGTGATGGCTTGCAGGCCGGTGAACAAGGTATGCAGGGTATCATGGTAACTTTATTGGATGCCAGCGGTAACCCTGTTGATGGCGATGCAGTAACGGCGGGCGTACAACCGGTAACGGCAGTTACTGATGTAAACGGGCTATATTTATTTACTGGTCTTGCTGATGGAACTTACAGCGTTGGATTTACTAACCTGCCTGCAGGTTTTGATTTTACTGCAAAGTCTGCTTTAAATGACCTTACCGGCAGCGACGCAAATCTAGTAAGCGGAAAGACTACTACCGTAACATTGAACTATGTAGCAGGTGGTACAAGCCGTGATAACAGGAGCCTGGATGCCGGCCTAATAAGCACAAGGGCTGTATTAGGAAATTATGTATGGCTGGATGCAAATGGCGATGGCATACAAGATGCTTCAGAAACGGGTATCGCGGGTGTTACAGTGATATTGTATGCTTCTGATGGTACAACCGTATTATCGAGTACGGTCACTGATCAAAATGGAAAATATTTGTTTAGCAACCTTGCTGCAGGCAGCTACGTTGTTGGATTCAGCACCCTGCCTTCTAATTTGGGATTCACACAGCAAAATACACCGGGTGATAATGGCAATAACACTAACAGTGACGCAGACCCGATAACAGGTAAGACCGCCGTCATTGTACTTAGCGCCGGCGAAGTTGATCTTACGATCGATGCAGGTGTACGCCCTACACCAACAGCAACGGTAGGAGATTATGTATGGAGCGACCTGAATTCAGATGGGATACAAGATCCGGGAGAACCGGGTATCGGCGGTATAATAGTAACATTATACAATTCATTGGCTCAGCCTATCGGCAGTGCCATTACTGATGGAAATGGTTATTACCTTATCACCAATGTACCTCCGGGTGCAGGTTATTACGAGGTATTCAGTAACGCTCCCAATAACCCTCCCGGTGTGCAACCAAGTTATACCGTACAGGGTGGTGCGGGTGGCACAACTACCAGTCATGCCAATAACCTGGGTGTAACAAATACTTTCACGGTAAATGCCGGTGACAAGATCACTAATATTGACGGTGGCATTAAAGATTATCCGGGAAGATCTGTACTGGCGATCAGGTTATCGAACTTTACGGCTGCACCACAGGGAAATAATGTGTTGCTCAAATGGGTGATCAGTGAAGAGCAGAATGTATCGGCTTATGAAGTGGAGTTCAGTACAAATGGTATCAATTTTACCGGTATTGGAAATATAATTGCAGCCAGCAGTCATAATTATAGTTTATTGCATACAACTCCTGTTGCCGGTATCAATTATTATCGCCTCAGGATAACAAATAAAGACGGTAGTATTGTTTACAGTGAGATACGCATCGTAAACTTTAGTAAAGGAAGTATGGTAACGATCTACCCTTCCCCGGCTAAAGACAATGTAAATATTACAGTAACCCCTTCAATGACCGGCAAACCTGCTACCATCAGCATTATTGCACTTGATGGTAAAATAGTATTGCAACAAAGCATTAATTCTCTGAACCAGACAGAAAATATCAACCTGGGCAGGGTACCTAATGGTAATTATATTATCCGTATCGTAACGGGCAATGATATTATCAACAGGGCTATTGAAGTGATCAAATAGAAACTCATTATATATTTAAGCTGAGAAGCCCCCGGTAAACGGGGGCTTTTTTGCCATTTTGGCGCTTTTCTTTTTTAGCATAGTATTTGAAAAGCTATAATCGAATATATTTGCCCATCTAATACTATTAGCATGAACTACGGAAAAGAATTTGAAAAATATGCTGTGAAACACCGGGGTATCAGCAGCAATATGCTTGATGGTTATATCAAACATAATGTGACCAGCCTTACACCTAATATCATTGAAGAACGTCCTATGAATATTGCGGTGATGGATGTATACAGCCGCCTTATGATGGACAGGATCATTTTTTTAGGTTATCCCATCAGCGATGAAGTTGCCAATATTGTTACAGCCCAGTTATTATTTTTGGAAAGTACCGACCGTACCCGCGATATACAGATGTATATCAATAGCCCGGGAGGCAGCGTTTATGCGGGACTGGGAATGTATGATACCATGCAGTTCATTACACCGGATATTGCGACGATTTGCACGGGCATGGCAGCCAGCATGGGCTCTTTGCTGATGTGTGCAGGCGCCAAAGGAAAACGAACTGCGCTTAAGCATAGCCGTATTATGATGCACCAGCCCAGTGCGGGTGCAGGCGGACAAGCAAGCGACATAGAAATAACCGTTAATGAAGTACGCAAAGTGAAGAAGGAATTATACGAGGTATATGCATTCCATAGCGGGCAGTCTGTAGAGCGGGTTGCAGAAGACTGCAGCAGGGACCACTGGATGACATCAACAGAAGCAAAAGAATACGGATTGATCGATGAGGTGTTGGTGATGAATCCAAAAAAGCAAAAGAAAGACTAGGCCCTTTTCGGTAACGGACAAGATTTTTGATAATGATTAAAAATTATAAGAATGAATTTGTACCAGCATAACAATATTCGTTTTGATGACGAAGAAGAAACACCAAAAGATTTACCCGAGAACCCGATGGAAAAAATGATGTCGGGCTGGCAGTTTGATAAAAAATTTATTGAACAGCGGAAAATTTTTTTATGGGGAGTTGTTGATGATAAAAGCGCTAAGGATATTACCAATCGCCTGATGTACCTGGAAGCCATTGATCCCGGAAAAGACATCACATTTTATATAAACAGTCCCGGTGGTATCGTTACCAGTGGCATGGTTATTTATGATACCATGCAAATGATCAGCTCGCCGGTAAGTACCGTTTGTATGGGTATGGCGGCAAGCATGGGAAGCATACTGCTGAGTGGCGGTAAAAAAGGCAAACGCTTTATTTTCCCCAATGGAGAAGTAATGATCCATCAGCCAAGTGGTGGTGCCCAGGGTACCAGTGCTGATCTTGAGATCATGGCAGAGCAGATCAAAAAGACAAAATTATTGGGTGCCGGCATATTGGCGAAGAACTGTGGCCACACGATAGAGAAAGTGATGAAAGATTTTGACCGGGATTATTGGATGGATGCCAAAGAGTCGGTAGATTATGGGATCGTAGATGGCATATTGAAAAAAATATAAGTGTAAACGATTTATAATATGGGCCCTAGCCACTCGATATGCCCCATTTCCCCTTTCTCACATCATAAATGAGGCTAATGCAACGTTATTATCCTGCAAATTGTCTTTTAACTATAATAGTGGTTTATTATAACTTTGCATTCTGATCACTTTAAAGAATTCCGTTTGATACGGACCTGATATGGCTAAACAACAAACATTACATTGTTCTTTCTGCGGGCGTAGCCGCGATGAGGTGAAAATACTCATTGCCGGACAGGATGGCCATATCTGTGAAAATTGTGTAGAGCATGCAGAAGAGATCATTGAGCAGGAATTGGGTAATACTACCGATAGTAAACATATACATGCGCCTGCACATAAATTAAGTGTAAAGAAACCCATTGAGATAAAGAAATTCCTGGATGAATATGTGATCGGCCAGGATGATGCAAAGAAGATACTGGCTGTTGCTGTTTATAATCATTACAAAAGGCTTAACCAGAAAATTGAAAATGATGTAGAGATCGAAAAGAGCAATATTATCATGGTTGGTGAAACGGGTACGGGAAAAACATTGCTGGCCAAATCCATTGCCCGCATGCTGAATGTACCATTTGCAATTGTGGATGCTACTGTTTTTACAGAAGCGGGTTATGTGGGCGAAGATGTGGAAAGCATGCTTAGCCGCCTGTTACAGGCTTGTAATTATGATGTAGCTGCTGCTGAAAAAGGGATCGTATTCATTGACGAGATAGATAAGATAGCACGCAAAAGTGATAACCCGTCCATTACAAGGGATGTAAGTGGCGAAGGTGTACAACAGGGCCTGTTGAAATTACTGGAAGGAACAGAAGTGCTGGTACCACCACAGGGCGGACGCAAACATCCCGAACAAAAACTGATAAAAGTAAATACGCAAAATATTCTTTTCATTTGCGGCGGTGCTTTTGACGGTGTTGATAAGATCATCGCCCGCAGGGTAAATACCAATGCCATTGGTTTTAATGTGAATAAGGAATTACAGGACTACCAGCATAACAATCTTTTACATTTTGTAAACGCAGTTGACCTTAAACATTTTGGCCTGATACCCGAATTGCTGGGGCGCTTGCCCGTTGTTACTTATTTGAATCCGCTTGATGCCGAAACACTCCGCAGTATCTTAACGGAACCCAAGAACGCTTTAATAAAACAGTTCACGCGTTTGTTTGAAATTGAAGGCATTGAATTGAAATTTGAGCCCGCTGTTTTCGATTTCATGGTTGAAAAGGCGCTGGAGTACAAATTAGGCGCCCGTGGCTTGCGTAGTATCTGCGAAAGTATCCTCACCGATGCAATGTATGAATTGCCTTCTCAAAAAGTTAAGAACTTTGATGTTACCCTGGAATATGCCAAACGCAAATTCAGCAGCAGCAAGCTGAGTATGCTAAAAGTGGCATAATGCCTAAACCTATGAGGTTCCTCTACAATGATTAAATTTAAAGAATTCACCAGAAACCTCAAAGGGTCTTCTTAGCAATTCATTTTAGGTGGTTGTATTATTTCAATTTATTTTTACAGGGCTGGATCTCACGCTTGGATAAAAGCTCCAAATGGTATGCAGTACAAGTGAGTGACACAACGATGATGAGCAATGAGTAAATGCTGGTAACAGAAAACACAAAATCGTAAATTTTTATAATGGTAGACGTAATCCTGGGACTCCAATGGGGCGATGAAGGCAAAGGAAAGATTGTTGACTTTTTTGCGCATAATTATGATGTGATCGCCCGTTTCCAGGGTGGCCCCAATGCAGGGCATACATTATATGTTGACGGAAAGAAAATTGTGCTGCACCAGATACCCAGCGGTATCTCTCATGAAAACAAAGTGAACCTTATTGGCAATGGCGTGGTGTTAGATGCCATTACATTAAAAAGGGAATGCGATAATGTGGCAGCAATGGGGGTTGACTATAAAAAGAATTTATACATCAGCGAACGTACGCACCTGATCTTACCAACCCACCGTGCTATTGATAAGGCCAGTGAACTATCGAAGGGCAATGAAAAGATCGGTAGCACCTTGAAAGGGATCGGGCCCGCATATATGGATAAGACTGGCCGCAATGGTTTAAGGGTAGGCAATTTGCTGGATAAAAGTTTTACCACAGAATATATCAAGCTGCGATTGAAGCATCAGAAAATGCTGGATAGTTTTAATTTCCAGGAAGACATCAGTTCCTGGGAAGAAGAATTTTTTGAAGCACTTGATTTTTTAAGAGGTTTTAAGATCGTGAATGGCGAATATTTTATCAATGAAAAGATCCGGCAGGGACAAAAAGTTTTAGCAGAAGGCGCCCAGGGAAGTATGCTGGATGTGGATTTTGGTACATTTCCGTTCGTTACAAGCAGCAGTACCATATCGGCTGGTGTCTGTACAGGATTGGGGATCGCACCACAAAAGATCAAAGAGGTTTTTGGTGTTTCTAAAGCGTATTGCACAAGGGTTGGCAGCGGCCCGTTCCCAACCGAGTTAAATGATGAAACAGGTGAACTGATCCGGAAGACGGGCAATGAATTTGGCAGTACTACCGGCCGCCCTCGCCGTTGCGGATGGATAGACCTGGTAACCTTGCAATTTGCCTGCATGATAAATGGGGTTACTCAAATTATCATGACAAAGGCCGATATATTAGATGCCCTGCCTGAATTAAAAGTATGTAATGGCTATAATATCAACGGTGAAGCCAAAAATTATGTGCCGTTCCAGATGAACCGGGTTGCTATTGACCCCGTATATAAAAATTTTACAGGTTGGCAGAAGGATATCACAACAATTACTGATTATAAAGCGTTACCTGCTGAGATGAAAAACTATATCGCATACCTGAATGATTTCCTGGGAGTACCCGTAAAATATATCAGTAATGGCCCCGGCAGAGATCAAATTGTGGTTGCCTGAAAAAAATAATAATAAAAATTCAAAATATTTTTGGCTATTTGAAAAACCCGAGTAAATTTTACAGTACTAATCCTGTTTGAATTATGGCTTCAAAATCTGATAACACAAAAAAGACAACTGTTAAGGCAAGTGCCGTAACAGCAACTACACCTGAGAAAAAATTAGCTTCCAAATCCAAGAAGGAGGATGACGACGATGATCTGGATGATGAGGAAACGGATGCCAAACCCTCCAAAAAAGTAAAAGGTTCATCAAAGGGAAAGACTGCTGATGATGACGATGATGATGTGGAAGTTGCCGATGATTGGGAAAAGCCGGAGGAAGAAGATAACTGGGATCCCGACTTTGATGAATTTGATGTTCCCAAATCAAAAGGGAAAAAGGTTACGGGTAAAAAAGCTGCTAAAGCCGAGGATGATGATTTTAAAGTAGACGATGATTTTAAAGACCTGGGCTTTGATGATCTGAGTGGCGGCGGTGGCGGATTTGATGATGATGATGATGACTATTAAATTGGTTAACGGGAATTAGCAGGAGCGGATTAGGTTAGTAGGTAAAATTGTACAATTGAAAAAGAGTAGCTCATTTCCTATAAATAATTTTACTGACTTCAGAATACAAATGTTGAATTGGGTGAACCGGTTCAACATTTTTTGTTTTTTGGATAACCGGCAGTATGATTTTACTGCACCCGCATTTGAATGTTTGGTAGCAGCCGGCTGTAAAAGGAATATTGAAGCACAATCGGGCAACGCTTTTGAAGCCTTGCAAAAATTCTACGCCGCAGAAAAAAATGAATGGCTGTTTGGCCATTTTGGATATGATCTTAAAAATGAAGCGGAACAATTGAGCTCGCGCAATTTTGATGGCATTGGATTCCCTGACCTTTATTTTTTTGTTCCGGAGATTGTGTTGCAACTTGATCAAACTACCCTCACTATTTTTTGTGATACCGATGCAACAGCCATTTTTGACAGTATCCTGCTTTGCCCAAAAATTATTACAGCTGCAAAAGCGACTGATGTAGCTGTTCAAAACAGGATCAGCAAAAAGGATTATGTTGACATCATTAAAAAACTACAACAACACATTTTACGGGGTGACTGTTATGAGATAAATTTTTGCCAGGAATTCTTTTCACAAAACGCAGTGCTCGACCCCCTGTTTGTTTACCATCGCCTTTCTTCGCTTTCGCCCAATCCATTTTCTGTGTTTTACAGGCTGGATGACAAGTATTGTTGCTGCGCCAGCCCGGAACGATATCTTAATAAAACCGGTAACAGGATATTTTCCCAACCGATCAAGGGTACTTCCAAAAGAGATCTTGAGAATAAACAAGTGGATGAAGAACGTAAACAATATCTTTTACTAAGTGCTAAGGAAAAGAGTGAGAATGTAATGGTGGTTGACCTGGTAAGGAATGACCTGAGTCGCGTTTGCATTCCGGGTTCTGTAAAAGTGGAAGAATTGTTTGGGCTATATAGTTTTCCGCAGGTACACCAGATGATCAGTACAGTAAGCGGGGAATTGCCTGCTGATGCTGATCCCATTGATGTGATCAAAGCAACTTTCCCGATGGGTTCGATGACCGGTGCCCCAAAGATCCGCGTGATGGAATTGATAGAAGCGTATGAACAAACCAAACGGGGATTATTTTCAGGAGCAATTGGTTATTTTAAACCGGGTACCGGCAAGTCAGCACGAACAGCAGATTTCGATTTTAACGTTGTTATAAGAACTATACTTTACAATGCCGGTAAAGAATACCTCTCCTTTCAAACGGGTAGTGGTATTACCTTTTACTGCGATGCGGAAAATGAATATGAGGAATGCAACTTAAAGGCTGCGGCCATTAAAACCATTTTGAAGTAGAGGGACTGTTTAAAATTCGTATATTGATTTTGATTTCTGTATAAAATGCATCTATGCCAAAACTTAAGG
>JANYIM010000201.1 GCA_025362055.1 Bacteroidota bacterium | reverse complement strand
TTGATCTGGACGGTATTATTATTGTTACTCATATGGAGCCAGGAGAGCAGCAGTTCGTTTATTTATTTTCAATTTTAATTAGGCCGCAGCGTTGTTCAATGTTGCTGGCCTTTTGAACTGCAACGGAAAGGGTTATAAGTCACTCAGTAATTTAGTTAATTCAGCAGCATCGATTTTATTTGCCTTGTAGAAATTAATGGCCTCATTGCCTAACTTTTTTGCAGTTTTTTTATCATCGATCCTTTTATAAAAAAGAATGGTGCTATACTTCAGGTCTGCCTTCTCTGCATTGGTTGATTTTTTTGCAGACAACTTGTCAATCACCGCTTTTACTTTACCCAGGCTTGCTTTATCTGTAAAAAGATTTAAAAAATGATCAATGGTATAAACAGAAGCACTGACCGCACCGCTGTCACTGGCTATTCTCCTGTTGAATAATTCCATTGCTTCATCATTACGGTTTTCCTTTACCAGTAAACCAGATTCCTGCTCCCAAAAAAATGCATCAGGGTCCTTACTCATGGCTGTTTTTACGATCATCTCTTTTACCGACCTGATTTTCCCAAGATCCCAACCCTTTCTTTCATTGCTGTTGATGGCCTTTTGAAGAATATCCCCCAACGCATTTGCCTGATGTGCAGTTTTTGCATTTGTTTCAAATACTTTTATTGCATCAACATGATCGATCCAATATTTGAAAAAACCATTTTCAATGCTGGAAACACCATTTTTCATGATGATATAACTCTTCTCCAGGCCCAGGTTTGCAGCGGGATAGGCTTTAAACAATTCATTAGCAATAATGTTCCTCAAACTATCATTCTTGTACAGCTCAAGTAAATTGGAATAAGCGTACAACGTTTTGATGGTCCTGTCGCCGGAATTGTATTTATTGGCCAGGTTGCCGGTGCGTTCCAACTGGTCCAGGGCCGTTTTACCGGCATTGATAAGATAGGGTATGTCTTGTTTTGTACCGGAATAATGAACAAAATGCTGGTCTGTATCAAAAAAAAGAAAATAAGGGACACTGGTGAAACTCAATCCTGCCTTATTGATGAACAGGCTATCCTCCTTTTTTATATGTTCGGTGTTCAATTTGTAATTGATAAAATTATCATTGTAGAATTTGCCCAATTCTTTGTCTGTAAATACGGGCTCCAACTTTTGACATACCGGGCATTCGGCATTATAATACTCTACAAACAGTATTTTATTTTGCTGCTTCGCTTTATCCAATGCAATATTCAGGGAAGGTTCAAAATTTACGTGTTGGGCGAAGCTGGCCACCGTGATGAATAAGCATATTGTATGAAAAAAAAACTGTTTCATGATACTGTTACCAGCGATGGCGTATTTAGGTATTCAAAAATAAAGTTAATGCATATACAAAAAAATCCCCGGTAATATTATTACCGGGGATTTAACTTTTATTTCCTGATGAGTTCAGAAAAGAATTTTAATTCGCTAGGGCCCTCAACTCCTTTAGGGGTTCATCTCGGTAAAATACTGGTGGAAATAAGGAATGGTCTCGATCCCTTTATAAAAATTATCCAGGTTAAATTTTTCATTCGGGCTGTGCAGGTTATCACTATCCAAACCAAATCCCATGAACACGATCTTTATTCCCAGTTCTTTTTCAAATAAAGCACAAATGGGGATGCTGCCGCCGCCACGTACAGGAATGGGTATCTTTCCAAAGGTTGTTTCCATTGCTTTTGCAGCCGCCTTGTATGCCGTGCTGTTGATCGGTGTCATGTATGGTTCGCCACCATGATGTTCAAATGCATTTACGGTTACACCTGCTGGTGCGATCTTTCTAAAATATTCCAATAACATCTCCGTGATCTTTTTTGAAGATTGGTTGGGAACCAGTCTTGCCGAAATCTTTGCCGTTGCTTTGGATGGCAGCACGGTCTTTGCACCTTCGCCCTGGTAGCCACCCCAGATGCCATTCAATTCTATGGTAGGGCGGATGCCTGTTCTTTCATTGGTGCTAAATCCTTTTTCGCCCCATAATGCGGTAACACCAAGATCGGCCTCATATTCCTTTTCATCGTAGGGTGCCAGTGACATTAATTTTCTTTCTTCATCCGTTGCATTTAATACATCATCATAAAAACCCGGAATGGTGATATGATTATTTGCATCATGGCAACTCGCGATCATCTTTGCCAGGATAGTAATGGGGTTCGCTACCGCTCCGCCATAAACGCCGCTATGCAAGTCACGGTTGGGCCCGGTCACTTCTACTTCAATATAACTTAAACCACGTACGCCAATGTCAATGCTGGGTGTATCCAAACTGATCATGGCGCTATCGCTGATCAACACGCAACTGGCTTTTAATAATTCCTTGTGAGATGCAACAAATTTTGCCAGGTTAGGAGAGCCCACTTCTTCCTCGCCTTCGATGCAAAATTTTATGTTGTTGGATAAGGTATTGGTTTGTACCAGTGTTTCCAATGCTTTAATGTGCATGTACACCTGGCCTTTATCATCGCAACTGCCACGTGCAAAGATCTTACCATCAATGATAACAGGGTCAAAGGGCCCGCTCTTCCATAACTCCAAGGGTTCGGCAGGCTGCACATCATAATGGCCATAGACCAGTACAGTGGGTTTGGAAGGATCAATTATTTTTTCGGCATATACCACCGGGTGGCCTTCGGTTGGATAGATATCTACCTTATCAACGCCTGCTTCTATCAAACGTTGTTTCACGGTATTGGCGCAAGCGATCATGTCCTGCTTATGTTCGCTTTTGGCACTGATGCTGGGTATGCGCAGCAGTTCCAGTAATTCATTTAAAAAACGGTCTTTGTTTTTTTCCTGATAATCTTTCCAAACTTGCATGATATGTTTTCGGTTTAGTGTTTTCTGTTAAAGGCATTTGATCCCTGGGCAAAATCCATTCTCATCTGCAGCATCCGTATCGGCTGCATTACTATATCCGGGTAGCGAATATAATCGTTTTTGTCATCCATTTGTCATCTGAAATGGGGTAGAAAAAGTTTACAAAAATTTATAAAAAAGGATTTGGTTATGAACTTGCAATGCCTTTAAATTTGTACCAGATTGTTTGTCAATTTATCAGCCTTTGTTTTAGTTGTGCCATTTTTTGGTGCCTCTGTGCAAAGGCTGAGTCCATTTTAAGAACTTCTATTTTATTAGCCTGGCCCGAAGTAAACCCACAGCCCCCATCATTACATATAGTACGGCAAGCAGCGCCAATGCCCATTTGATGATGGAACAAAAACTGGTACAAAAGGCAATAGTGCCCGAACCATGAGCTGATAACGTAAGCAGCATTCCAGAATTTTCAATAACATCTAAGAAGCCCGCTACCAGTGAACCCCTGGCAATTAATTTTCCGACCCTGCCAAAAACTCCTCCAAATGAACGCGCTATTTCTTTGCTTGCCAGGAATAAAAATATGGAATAGAAGAAAAGAAAAATGTAGTCGAGCCAGGTATTGAATTTTGCGGCTGCAATATTATCTACAACACCATTGGGAGCCCAGGCATCCATCACAACAGTTGCCTTTGTTGTGTTGTACGCAAACTCCAGGTCAAGGATACCGTGTGGTGTTGCGGGTGTTTTTAATGTGGCATCGGTAGTGGCCATTACATATACCATCACCAGTGAACCAAGCAGGAAGAAGATGATGGCGTATTTTTTCATCCAGGTTACTTTACTGATAAAAATATTATACCGATTTGTCAAATAGTTCCTGCACATGGTCCCAATTCACAACATTCCACCAGTTATCGATATAATCGGCCCTTTTATTCTGG
>JANYIM010000193.1 GCA_025362055.1 Bacteroidota bacterium | reverse complement strand
TGATGAGACCGAGAATCTTCATTTTCTTCCGGATGTGGTCATAAAGCCAAGGTCGGCCAAAGAGATCAGCGCCATCATGGCCATCTGCAATGAGCATAAGATCCCGGTTACACCAAGAGGTGCAGGTACGGGATTAAGCGGTGGTGCATTGCCGCATCTTGGGGGTGTATTGATCTCATCGGAAAGAATGAATTCCATTATTGAAATTGATGAACGCAACCTGCAGGTGACAACCGAACCGGGTGTGATCACCGAAGTGTTGCAAAATGCAGTGAAAGAAAAAGGGTTGTTCTATCCACCCGATCCCAGCAGCAGGGGCAGTTGTTTTATAGGGGGCAATATTGCGGAGAACAGTGGCGGCCCCAAGGCCGTGAAATATGGCGTTGTAAAGGATTATGTGTTGAACCTGGAACTGGTACTGCCAACAGGAGAGATCATCTGGACCGGTGCAAATGTGTTAAAGAATTCAACGGGCTATAATTTAACGCAGCTGATCGTGGGAAGTGAGGGCACTTTAGGGATAGTTACAAAGATCGTCTTGAAATTATTACCCCACCCTAAACATGACCTGTTGATGCTGGTGCCTTTTCATTCACTGGAAAAAGCGGGGGAAGCAGTGAGTGCGGTCTTCAGGGCCGGTTTCATCCCCAGTGCCCTGGAACTGGTAGAGATAGACGCTTTGAAGATCGTCAGTAAATTTGTGAATAGTACAGCCGTACCCGTTACAGATGACATTGCTGCACATCTGATCATTGAAGTGGATGGGAATCACCTGGAAACGTTGATGAGTGAGATGGAATCCATTTCAACATTGTTGGCACAGTTTGATTGCGGGGAAATATTTCTTGCCGATGATGCACAACAAAAGGCGGAACTGTGGAAATTACGTCGCCGTGTAGCCGAAGCTGTTAAGATCGATGGTTATACCATTGAAGAAGATACTGTGGTTCCCCGGGCCGAGCTGCCGGCATTGATACGTGGCGTAAAAGCTTTGGGAAAGCAATATGATTTTGAAGCCGTATGTTATGGCCATGCGGGCGATGGTAACCTGCACATAAGAATAAAAAAGAAAGGAAGTATTTACAGTCTTAACAATCCAGACGTAATGCCTGCATTAACAGCATTATTTGAACTCGTAAAAAAATTGGGGGGTACCATCAGTGGTGAACACGGTATTGGCCTGGTACAAAAAGAATATATGGGGATCGTATTCCCCGAAGCCAATATGAAATTGATGAAAGGGATCAAAAAAATATTCGATCCTAATAATATCCTGAACAGCGGAAAGATCTTTGACAAATGAGTAAAAATTAAAAGCTATACGATGAAAAAAATATTTTTTGTTTTTATTTTATGCGGGATCGCATTCAGTTCAATGGCCCAGGAGAAAAAGAAAGAAAAGAAGCCGCTTATTCAATTAGAGAACCTTTTTACAGGGGGTAATCTCACTGCTTCTTTTTATACAAGGGGGCTCTTGCTGGGGTTAAGCCCGTATTTTGGATGCAGCCTGAATAAATATGTGGACATTGCAGCATCTTTTAATTATAACTACATTTCGCAAAAGGATAATATTGATTACGGGGATAAAATAAGGCAAACCGTTTACGGCCCCGGTGCATTTGTTCGTGTTTTCCCTATCCATTTTTTATTTGCTGAGATACAGTATGAACATAATTTTATCAGGCAAAAATATATCCCTGCTGATAACAGTTATCTTTTGCCTTCTGTTGTAAATTTCGACGCCAATAGTGTTTTGGTTGGCGGCGGCTATACAAGTGGCAGGCGCAACGGTAACAATACCTATTATTATTTGTCCGTCATGTGGGATATTGCCGGGGTAGCGGAATCGCCTTATGTAGACGGCCTTGGCAGGAATTTTCCTGTAATAAGGGCTGGGTATAATATTGCTTTATTCCAGGGTAAGCACCGGAGGTAATACTGCTACAGGTAAGCCGCCATTTGGGCCACGGCAGAGAGAATAACGATCTTGTCTTCGATCCTGTCGTATAAAAAATTCTCAGCCTGCATTCTTTTTGCATGAGCGATCAGGTGATCGTAAAATCCTGCGGTGTTAAGTATGAATATTTTTTTATCATGGATACTTAACTGGTTCCAGGTAAGCATTTCAAATAGTTCATCGAGTGTCCCAAAACCGCCGGGTAAAATAATGGCAGCGTCACATTTTTCGTATAACAGCAATTTCCTTGCATGCATCGTGTCAACAATGATCAATTCGGTTACGCCTTCGTGGTGGTGCTCCCATTCGGTAAGGGCTTTTGGAATGATGCCGGTCACTATTCCCTTTTTTTCCAGCACGGCATTTGCCACTGCACCCATGATACCTTTATTGCCCCCACCATAAATGAGCCTGATGTGCTTGGCTGCCAGTAAATGCCCCAATTCCCTTGCCTGTTCTTCAAACAATGGATCGTTGCCACTTTTGGAACCACAAAAAACCGCCAGGGACCTGATCTGCATAAACTTTGTAACTTAATTATCTGCAAAGACACGATATTTTCTCTATTTTCAATTTTATTTTTACTTAAACAAGTACGATGTCGCCGCTCATTTTATTTTCATTTGTTATCGGGTATTTTTTAATACTGTTGCTGGTAGCCTATCTTACTTCACGCAATTCCAACAACGATTCTTTCTTTATCGGTAACCGCAGCAGCAACTGGATGCTGGTGGCTTTTGGCATGATCGGTACATCGCTTAGCGGTGTTACGTTTGTAAGTGTGCCCGGTGCGGTAGGCAAAGAATCATTCGGGTATTTCCAGATCGTGATCGGTTATCTCATCGGTTATATGGTAATTGCTTACATACTTTTACCATTGTATTACCGGCTTAATCTTACGTCCATTTATAATTACCTGCACCAACGCTTTGGCGTGAGGGCTTATAAAACGGGCGCGTCTTTTTTTATCTTATCCCGTACATTGGGAGCAACAGCGCGTTTATACCTTGTAGTGAGAATTTTGCAGGATACCATTTTATCCGATTTCGGTATTCCCTTTTGGGCAACTACGGTCATTATTTTGGTGATGATCTTATTGTACACTTTTGAAGGAGGTGTAAAAACGATCGTGTGGACAGATACTTTGCAAACCACGTGCATGCTTGCAGGATTAGTAGTGTGTGTCATTTATATCTTAAGCCAGTTACACCTTGATCTTCCTGGTGGCTTGCATGCGCTTGCCGATAAAGGCTACACCAGGATATTCGTAACTGATCCCAACAGTAAATTATTTTTTGTGAAACAGATTCTGGCAGGGGCATTCATCACCGTTACCATGACGGGCCTTGACCAGGAAATGATGCAGAAGAATATCAGTGTAAAGACCCTGAAGGATTCACAAAAGAATATGCTTAGCTTTTCTGTTATCCTGCTAGTGGTGAATTTCCTTTTCCTTTTGCTGGGCGGCTTATTGTACCTGTACGCTGGGCAGAATGGTGTAACAGAGACAGGTGATAAGATCTTCCCCGCCGTTGCAATGAATCACATGCCCCATTTCATCTCAATTATCTTTATCATTGCCCTCATCTCCGCATTGTTCCCCAGTGCTGATGGTGCCATCACCGCATTGACCTCCTCATTTTGTATTGATATTTTGGGAATGCAACGTACTACGGAAGGCACTGTTGCAGCAAAGAAAAAAACAAGGCAGATGGTGCATATCATTTTTGCGGCCATTTTTTTGTTATTCGTCATGATATTCAAATGGGCCAATAATCCAAGTATGATCGGTGTGATATTAAAAGTGGCGGGCTATACTTATGGGCCATTACTGGGCCTATTTGCATTTGGCATACTAACGAAGCGACAGTTAAATGATAAACTGGTTCCATTGATTGCAGTAACAGCACCGGTGATCTGTTTTTTTCTTGACAAATATCAGAAAGAACTGTTTGGTTCATTCCAGATAGGGTTGGAATTATTGATCATTAACGGGATACTTACATTTACAGGCTTGTTAATGATCTCAAAAAAGCAATAGAAACATTAATTTTCGACGTATTTTTGCAGGGTTAGTAAGTGCCATTCTTCACTTTTGCTTTGTGCGGAATGGCATCGTATTTTAAAGAACAATCGTATTAAATGGAGCTTGTAAATAACAGTGCTGAAGTGTATGCAAAGGAAAATACTTCCTTGCTGGATGCAGTATTACAGGAGATAGAAGATCATACACTTGCCAATCATCCCCATGCACAGATGTTGAGTGGGCATGTACAGGGAAAAATATTGGAGATGATCAGTTGGATGATACAGCCGGAGCGTATCCTGGAGATAGGGACATTTACCGGGTTCAGCGCTTTATGCCTTGCGAAGGGGTTGCAAAAAGATGGCGTGCTGCATACGATCGATATCAGGCAAGAAGACGCTGCAACTGCAAAAAAATACTTTAAGAAAGCCGGTGTAGAAAACATCAGGTTACATGTAGGGGATGCATTGGAAATAATACCGGCGCTAAATGAAAGCTGGGACCTAGTTTTCATTGATGCCGATAAAGTGAACTATATAAACTATTACGAATTAACTTTGCCATCAGTTAAAAAAGGTGGCTGGATACTGGCCGATAATGTGCTATTTCATGGAGAAGTACTGGCCGAAAAAGTAACCGGCAAAAATGCCATCGCCATCCGTGCATTTAATGAGCATGTGGCAAAAGATAAAAGGGTAGAGCAGGTAATGCTTACTGTAAGAGACGGACTGTTACTCATCCGAAAAATCTGACAAAATGCGAAAATGCTGGGCCGTTTTTTTATCCTGTTTCATCACTATTTGCACTTGTGCGCAGCGGATCACAGCTGAACAGTATATTGAGCAGTATAAAGACATTGCCATTGGTGAAATGAAACGGATGGGCATACCCGCAGCCATCACATTGGCACAAGGACTCCTGGAAACAGAGAGTGGGAACAGTGAACTGGTAAAAAAATCAAATAATCATTTTGGAATAAAGTGCAAAAATACATGGACGGGTTCAAGTGTTACCCATGATGATGATGCAACAGGAGAATGTTTCAGGGCTTATGAAACCGCAGAAGAAAGTTTTAAGGACCACAGTAATTTTTTGCGGGGCAATACACGGTATGGATCCTTATTCAAGTTAGCAGTAACTGATTATCGCAGCTGGGCTTATGGCTTGAAAAGGGCCGGCTATGCTACCAACCCGCTATACCCCGAGATCCTTATTAAGAATATCGAACAATATAACCTCCAGCAATACACTTTACAGGGGAGTGGCGAATCACCCGGTGCTGACAGTTCCTTACATCCCATTGACAGCGTCATTACAGCAACGATCAATAATGTTAAAGACAGTTCATCAGAAAGCACATTGGATGTTGCTAATAAGATCCTTACCATCAACAAAAGCAAATGTGTGCTTGCTGGCAAGGGAGTATCCTTATTGGTAATAGCCATAAAGAATAAGGTCAATTTAAACAAATTGCTTGAATTTAATGAGCTGGCGGAAGATGGCATTCTTGCCAAAGATCAATACGTGTACCTGCAGAAAAAATCAAAAACAGGTGAAAAAGATCATTACATTGTGCAGGAGGGCGAAGGGATCTATGATATTGCCCAAAAGAACGGGATACAATTACAATACCTTTTGGATTATAATAATTTAAAAAATGATGATGCGGTGAGGGTCGGCACGACATTATTTTTAAAGCCGGGACTGAAGCCGGCCGACAAGGAAAAAGCAGTGTTGAATAAGGTGAAGATGCATATCGTTGCTGCAAAAGAAGGATTATATGCCATTGCCAAAAAATACAATATAACCGTGCAACAATTAAAAGAATGGAATAAACTTAGCAGCGATGAACTAAAAATAGGGCAGCAATTAATTGTGTCAGAATAAAATAAACCGGCCTTTGATCGTACAGGCATTAAAAGTTGAATCAAATGATCATACAGGTACTTGATAAAAAATTTCAACCTTATCTTAAGGCAGAACAGATACATGAGCAAATTGGTAAACTGGCTGGGCAGATCAATGCTGATTATGCAGGTAAGCGCCCATTGTTCATTGCCATCTTAAATGGCTCATTTATGTTTGCTGCCGACCTTTTTAAAGAACTTACGATAGATGCAGAGATATGTTTTATTAAACTGGCTTCTTACAAAGGAACCAAATCCACGGGAAATGTAATAACGTCTATCGGCCTTGATGAGCCATTAAAAGACAGGCATGTGGTCATCGTGGAAGATATAGTTGATACTGGCAAGACCTTATACGAATTTTTGCCGCAGTTGAAAGACCAGCAACCGCTATCTTTAAAAATTGCTGCACTGCTGCATAAGCCAACCGCGATGGTTTACCCGTTGAGTATTGATTATCTTGGGTTTAGTGTACCTAATAAATTCCTGTTGGGCTATGGCCTGGATTATGACGGACTGGGCCGTAATCTGAAGGAAATTTACCAATTAGTTGAGGAGTAGCAGGCAATGCAAAGGGGCAATTAATTGTCTTAGTGTGGTATCTTCTTTAACTAATGTAATAAAGAAAAGAAAGATGATCCTAACTAAACATCTCCCTCACTTTTTCGAAAAATGATTTATCATTCTTCTCAGGCTTTGGTGCAAAATTTGGTGATTGCTGTAATTTTTCAAGCATGTGTTTTTCTTCTGTACTCAGGTGTTGCGGGGTCCATACATTCACCTGTATCAACTGGTCACCTTTTTCGTAACTATTCACATTTGGGAATCCCTTTCCCTTTAGCCGGAATATCTTTCCGCTTTGCGTACCCGCCGGTATCTTTATCTTGGCCCTGCCGTCTATTGTGGGCACTTCTACCTGTGTGCCAAATACCGCATCTGGTATGGAGATGTGAAGATCAAAAGCAACATTGAGCCCGTCCCTGTGCAATTGCGGATGTGCTTCTTCTTCTATCAGCACGATCAGGTCTCCGCCTGCACCACCGCGTTCACCCGCATTGCCTTTTCCTCCAATGCTAAGCTGCATTCCTTCCTGCACACCTGCCGGTATATCAATGGTCACAGTCTCTTCGCTGTAGATCCTTCCTTCACCTTTGCAGGAAGTACACTTATGCGTAACCGTGCTACCTTCGCCATTACAGCCCGGGCAGGTAGTAACTGTTTGCATCTGCCCTAAAAAAGTTTGCTGCACCCTGCGTACCTGCCCGCTTCCGCCGCAGGTATTACAGGTTTGTACACTGTTCTTGTCTTTTGCCCCGTTGCCGCCGCAGGTGTTGCAGAGAACATATTTTTTTACTTTGATCGTCTTGGTAGTGCCTTTGGCGATCTCTTCAAAATTCAATTTAAGTTTTACCCGCAGGTTACTTCCCCTGGTACCACGGCTTCGGCTACCCGAACTTCTCCTGTTGCTGCCGCCTCCGAAAAAACTTCCAAAGGGGCTCTCATCCCCAAAAATATCCCCAAATTGGCTGAAGATATCATCCATGTTCATTCCTCCGCCTCCATGCCCACCACCATTACGGCCGGGGCTAAACGCCTGATGACCAAAACGGTCGTACTGCGAACGCTTATCTGCATCACTCAATATTTCATAGGCTTCTGCGGCTTCCTTGAATTTTTCTTCTGCAGCTTTATCTCCCGGGTTACGGTCGGGATGAAATTGCATAGCCACTTTGCGGTACGACTTTTTTATCTCATCGGCTGATGCAGATTTGGATACGCCCAGTATTTCGTAAAAATCTTTTTTCATAATTGTTTAATGTGCAAATGTGCCAATTTGCAAAATTCAATTCGGTGTTGTTATTCTTTTAAGTAGGGGCCTTCTATTTGCACATTTGCATATTACTTCCCTACAACCACTTTCGCAAAACGAATGATCTTGCCATTCAGGTAATATCCTTTCTCGATCTCATCCACAACTTTACCTTGCTGTGCTTCCGCTACGGGGACCTCAGTTATTGCTTCATGTTTTTCCACATCAAAATCTTCATTGATACTTTCCATGGCCTTCAATCCCTTTGCCTGTAAAGTATTTCTCAGTTTGTTGAACACCAGTTGAATGCCTTCTTTATTGGTATCGGTATCATTGTTTTCCTGTAATTGTTTTTCAGCACGATCACAATCATCCAATACTTCCAACAAAGAAACGATTACGTCCTTACCTGCTGTTTGGATCATCTCTAACCTTTCTTTTGCATTACGGCGTTTGAAGTTGTCGAATTCTGCGAAAAGGCGCAGGTATTTATCTTTCTGTTCTTCCAACTCGGCCTGGATATTTTCCATTGCATCTTGGGCACCCAGGTTACTCAAATGAGTATGGCCGGGTACATCTGCATCGGCATTGATATTCATTTCTTCGTTCTCTGCAGTAATGGGCTCTTTTTTTGACATGATATTTTTCTCCTCATCCTATCCCCTTGGGTAGGTTTAGCGCTTTTAAAAATTGGTTGCAAAGGTACGATAGTCAAACATTTTGCCAAGCCTTGATTTGCGGTCAAATTGGCAATTTTTATTGGTATTGGAGGCTGTTTTGAACCGTCTTGGCACATTAACTACCTTTACGGCATATGAAAAGTATCATTCTCAATAAAAACATCAGCCGACGGGTAGAGTTTGGGCATCCCTGGATATTTGGCAACGAGGTAAATAAGGGTAAGGCATTGGATAGTGCTGCAAAAGCTGGCGAAATAGTGGATGTGTACACGCATGATAAAAAATTCATAGGCAGGGGGTATATTAATCCGCAGTCACAGATAATGGTTCGTTTGCTTACCAGGGATAAGAATGAAACGATTGACGAAGGCTTTTTTTTAAACCGCATACAGAAGGCATGGGAGTATCGCCAAAAGATCGGGTATACGGAGAACTGCCGGCTGATCTTTGGCGAAGCAGATGATCTTCCGCAACTGATCATTGATAAATTCAACGATCATTTTGTTATACAAACGCTGGCGCTTGGGATCGATGTTTGGAAACCTGCGATCGTTAATGCGATTGAAAAAATATTTTCTCCCAGGGGTATTTACGAACGCAATGATGTACCCGTAAGAGAACTGGAAGGATTAGAACAGCAAAAAGGATTCTTGTCTGCCCCATTCAACACCAATATCATTATCGATGAGAACGGAATAAAATTTCACGTGGATATTGCAAACGGACAAAAGACAGGTTATTTCTTAGACCAGCAGGATAACCGCCGGGCCATACAGCATATTGTAAAAGGAGCCGATGTACTGGGTGCTTTTTGTTATACGGGGTCATTTGAAATAGCTGCAGCACATTATGGTGCAAAGTCGGTTCTTGGACTTGATATTTCTGAAAAAGCCATTGCGCAATGTGAACAAAATGCATTACTGAATGGGGTAGACGCAGTTTGTACTTTTCAATGTGTCAACGCCTTTGATGTATTAAAGGAATGGACGAAAGAGGGCAGGCAATGGGATGTTGTAATGCTTGACCCGCCTTCATTTACCAAGAGCCGTGCTACCATCGATAAAGCCATTGCAGGTTATAAGGAGATCAATCTGCGTGGAATGAAACTGGTTAAACCCGGAGGTTTTTTAGTAAGCTCCAGTTGTACCAATTTAGTACAGCCCGAATTGTTCCTCGATATCATACAAATGGCTGCAACAGATGCAAAGCGCAGGATCCGGCAGGTGGTATTCAACGCACAATCAGCAGATCACCCGATCATCCGCGGACAGGAGAATACGCATTACCTGAAGTTCCTGATCGCACAGGTGATGTGAACGGAAATTGCCTGATGGCTAAATTGCTTAATTGTTTTAGGAGTATGATGGTTATGGATACATCGTTAAAAGGAATTGCATAACAATTCAGGCATTAAACAATATAACAATGAAGATTTATTTAACTACGATGAACCTGCCTGATTCAATGAACTCTCCGTTCTTATCAAGCAATTTGTAATAATAAAAACCGCGGTAAAAATCATCGAGGGGGATGGTGATCCTTTGAGGAGTATTAACTACTTCGTATACTTTTTTACCAATGAAACTAAATACCTGGAAAGTGAATGACTTATCATAACCACGCTGGAAATCAAAATTGATAACCGTAGTGGCAGGAATTGGATAGCACCTCATCAACTTTGTTTCTGTATCACCGATACCAGTGATCTTATTTTGCGCAACAGAAGTAAAAGTTAATCCAATAATGAAAGTAAATATGTAAACAATTTTTTTCAATACAGTAAAAATAGTAAAATCTTTTAAATAACCAATACTTTGTAACAATCTGCTAAAAAGCTTTTTATGTTAAAATATGTAAAAAAATCGCTATTGGATCCCTAAAACAAATGATCGCCATGCCAATTTTAGCTTAAACCGGCCAAAATCTGGTTGATGGCATCAAAATCCGGCAGATCACCGGCAACTTCCAATACCTGGGCATAACGCACAATACCTTCCTTATCTATTACAAAGGCTGAGCGTTTACTTACTCCTTTCATTTCGAGTATCCAGTCCTGGTATAGGCTGCCATATGCAGCAGAAACGGTTTTATTAAAATCACTGAGCAGGAGAAAACCATATTGCTGGTCTTCTTTGAATTTTTTTAGTGTAAAAACAGAATCTACTGAAAGTCCGATAACCTGTGCGTTGGCATTGTTGTAACGGCTTATGTCATCGCGGACCGCACATAACTCTTTGGTACAAACGCCGGTGAATGCCTGGGGGAAAAATAAGAGTAAGACATTTTTTCCTTTAAGATCACCCAGACTAACTTTGTTTTTATCGGTGTCGAATAAACTGAATTCAGGTGCTGCCTTTCCAACTTCTATTGCCATAAAAATGATTTTCTTTCTTGTAAAGATAGGTGTTGTGTAAAAATTGTTAACACCGATTGCATCCTTTTGTTTAATTAGCAGTTATTATTTGAACCAAAACCATTTATATGAATAAGTACATAACAGAATTTGTAGGCGCTTTTTTCCTTGTAATGGGCGCTATTTTAGGCGGAGCACCGGGAGCAGCACTTGCTTTAATGATCATGGTGTATGCAGGTGGGCATATTTCGGGTGCACACTATAATCCTGCCGTAACCCTTTCCGTATGGATGAGGGGGAAAATTCAAATGAAGGATGCATTCATGTACTGGATATTCCAATTTGCCGGTGCAGTAGCTGCGGCTTTAGTGGTGGCCTATATATTTAAAGAAGAAGGTAGTGGAGCTTGTGCCATCCCTGATGGCGGCGGTACAAAAGCCATTGTAGCTGAATTATTGGGAACCTTTGCGCTGGCTTATGTTGTGTTGAATGTTGCTACATCAAAAGATACCAACGGAAATAGTTTTTATGGCCTGGCAATAGGAGGTACTGTTTTAGCAATGGCGATAGCAGTAGGAAAATTCTCCGGAGGCGCATTCAACCCTGCGGTTGCAATTGGTTTGTGTGTTCAAAAAACTTTTTGCTGGGATACCGTGTGGATGTATTTTGTAGGAACCCTTGGCGGCGCTGCATTGGCTGCGATCGTTTTCAGTTTAAATAACCCTGACGATAAATAAAAGCTTTTTACAGTTTTAAAAAAGGAGGCCCCGCCAAAAGGCGGGGCCGGTTGTTATCCAAACAATCCATAAAAACAAAAATCTTTAATTCTTTGGGGGCACGACTTTTGAGCTATAGATCGGTTGTTCTTTTTTAAAATCTTGGGCATCTCACCGCCTCACTGCTGCTATTACTCTTGTTTACATATTTTTGATAGGTCAGGGAGATCTCGAACCCTCCACGCCCACCACTCGCTGTTGTCAATTGTGATATATTGGCATCATAACTAACGGCTACGGCTAACGGTTTAAATTCCAGTTTCATTACCGGTATCAGCGCATCTTTCCAACGTAAAAATGCACCTGCGTGTAAAATGTACCTCGGGTCGTCCATGTCATCGAGTTTCCAGGAGAACAAGGCGCCTGCGATCTTTTCTGTATAAGTACCTTGTTGCGAATAGTCGGCATGAAGGGTAAAATAGGAATAATCATTCATGCTCATTCTTATGCCTGTTGACACCACCCATTTTGGCGTCATCTCATAATCAGGATTACCATAAAAGGAGATCCTGGGGGCCTTATTAAAATGATGGTAGGCAACCCCTATGAAAATATTATTATCTGTATTTTCTCCCACCTGGGTATTAAAACTCATTCCCACGCTCCCGTCTAAATAAGCGTAAGAGGTCTTGCTGAATTTTTCGCCATCGGGTAACCCGGAATCATAATTGGTTCCGTTGAATTGACTATTGGTGGTAATCTTGCTCCGGTCGATCTTTCGCTGAACCAATCCACCCATGATGCCAAGGGACAGGTACCTGTTTCTTTCTGTACTTAAGGATTTGTGATAATTTAATGTGGGCAGGATATGTGTAGTGGTTAGCGCAACCGTTCCGGCCTTGTCGTACAAGATCTGGCCACCAAGGGTCAAAAAATCATCTCCCTTGCCAACTGGTAATTTATATTCTGCATTGAATGATCCGGTCTGGTAGGGGACTGTAACACTGTTCCATTGTGTCCTGTAAACAGCTTGTACCCTGATATCGCCACTGAAGATACCCGCCAATGCCGGGTTACGCAGCAAGGGCGTTTCGAAGAATTGTGAAAAATGGATGTCTTGCGAAATTACTTTTGACGTAACGGTAAGCAAAATAAACAGGCTCCACAGTTGTTTGTGTAGACCTCTTCTCATGGTATCGGATTTAAAATTCAGTTATTCAAAGGTTAGTTTATAAACGGAAAACCGTGCCTTTTAGTATGGGAACCGGGGATTTTTTAATGCCGGTAGTTGCTTGTTACGTACTGATTCTCAAGTAGGAATGGTCTGGTAGAGTAGTTTGCAAAAGAAAAGCCGTCCAACTTCAGGCTGGACGGCTTAAAAAATATTGAATGAACTTAACTTTTTACCGGAGTTGCTACCACGGTCGCCGTCTTATTCTTTTTATTCTTTTTAGTTGATTTGACTGGTTTAGTCATCTCTGCTTCTTTTGCCTTTGCATCAGCATCAGCTTTCAGTTTAGCATCATTTTCAAGCTTCCATTTGTCATAATCTTCTGCACTCAATACATCACCGGAAATAGTAATGGTTTTGATCTCATCCACACCGGCAAATTTCACGGTCAGGTGCTTGTCAAAATGACTAACGCCTGCAGCATTGTAAGTAGCATCGATAGTACCTGTTTTTCCGGCAGCAATAGGCTCTTTTGTATACTTGGAAATGGTGCAACCACATGTTGGGTTAGCCTGTTCAATGATCAACGGGTCTTTACCAACATTCGTAACAATAAATGTTGCTGTTGCAGGAACGCCTTGTTTTACATTACCAAGAACAATTGTTTCAGAAGTGAATTTTGCTACGTCTGCTGCTGTTTTCGGTTGAGCAAAGGAAACAGTCGCTAATGTAAGAGCTGTTAAAGAGAATAATAATTTTTTCATTTTGTTATTGTTTAATTTTTAGAGTGTAGATTTAATTTTTGATATCGTTCAGCATTTTATTTTCAGGTGCGGAAGTGGCAGGCGTTTTCCAAACTTCCCCTTTGATGGTGATCTGCTTGGTTTGTGTGCCGTTATAAGTGATCGTAATGAATTTTGTAAAAGGGCCTTCAGCCGCTGCATTATACCCTACCGTAATTTGAGTGCCGGTACCGGGTGCGATCGTTTTGTCTTTTTCCCAACTAGGGGTTGTACAACCGCAACTTGCCTGTACATTAACGATCTTCAAAGAGTCCTTGCTTTTATTATCCACAGTAAAAATATGGGTAACCGGTTTACCTTGCGGGATCTTACCAAAATTAAATTCTGTTTCTTTCATCACAAGCAACATTTCATCTACCGGGGTTGTTGTAGTTGTTGTAACAGCAGGTGTAGCCACCGGTGTAATGCCATTAACATTTGTAAGTGATGGTGTAGCCGTTTGCTGCGCATTTGCAGCGGCTGCCAAAGCTATTGTGCAAAGAAGGGTAAATATTTTCTTCATATTATTTCTTTTGTTTGATTTTACTCAAAGATACTAAAACGGGCAATTCTTACCTAAATTGTTCATCCGTTAGGAGATTTTTAACAATGCTGCCCACTTAATTTATACTTTTGCAACAGATACCAGCTATATGGATACAATGAATACCAATGATGCTGCTTTGCAGGAAAAGCTGAGTTTCGACAAGTTCAGGAGCGAAGTACTAAAAGACTATCGTGTTGCCTGTGAAAGTCGCGAAACCAGCCTGCTTGGGCGCAAAGAAGTTTTAACCGGGAAGGCCAAATTCGGAATATTCGGAGATGGTAAGGAAGTTGCCCAGGTTGCCATGGCCAAATTTTTTGAGCCCGGTGATTTCAGGGCAGGGTATTACCGTGATCAGACCTTTATGTTTGCAAGCGGACTGGCAACCGTAGAACAATTTTTTGCGCAGTTATATGCTGATCCTGATGTAACACATGATCCCTTTAGTGCCGGCCGGCAAATGAATGCCCACTTCTCAACAAAGATGGTAGATGAGAACGGCGATTGGCTTTCACTTTCACAGTTAAAAAATATAAGTGCAGATATCGCTCCTACTGGCGGACAAATGCCTAGGGCACTCGGACTTGCTTTTGCATCTAAGGTCTTCCGGAACGTACCGGCATTGCATGAACTTAAAGAACTAAGCAACGGAGGTAATGAGGTTTGTTTTTGCACCATCGGCGATGCTTCCACCAGTGAAGGCCATTTTTGGGAAACCATTAATGCTGCAGGCGTATTGCAGGTACCCCTGGCCGTTTTTGTGTGGGATGATGGCTATGGTATCTCCGTTCCTAAAAAATACCAGACCACGAAAGGTTCTGTTTCTGATGTACTAAAGGGATTCCAGAAAAAAGACAATACGAACGGCATCGAAATATATAAACTGAAAGGATGGGATTATGCGGGGATGTGCGAGATACTGGAACCCGCCATCCGTAAGATCCGGGATACCCATACACCGGCGCTTTTTCATGTAGAAGAGATCACCCAGCCGCAGGGCCATTCAACTTCGGGTAGTCATGAACGTTATAAAGATGCTGAACGCCTGGCCTGGGAAAAGGAATGGGATGGCATAAAACAAATGCGGGAGTGGATCATCGCCAATGCCCTTGCAGCTGAAAACGAATTGAAAACTATTGAGGAAACTGCCGTGATATCTGTAAAAGAGGGCAAGCAAAAAGCATGGGAAAAATATATTGGCCCGGTAAAAGAAGAAGTTGCCAGGGCAGTTGCAGTATTAAATGAAGCTGCCGCAGGTAACCAGCAAGTTCAGGACATTATTAACGAGTTGCAAAACAACCGCGAGCCATTGCGAAGGGATATCATGAAAGCACTTGCCACGGTTTTGGATATGACGGGGCATAGTGGAAATCCTACTGATCTTACTGCGTATTACAGTAAATTAAAAGGTGAGAACCAAAAACTATATAATACTTATCTGTATAATGAAGGTTCACGATCTGCATTGAAAGTGCCGGTCATTGCTCCTTATTACTCAGGTGAAGCGCCTGTTGTGAACGGATACGAGGTATTGAATAATTATTTCGACCAGTTATTTGCTTCCAATGATAAAGTAGCGGCTTTTGGGGAAGACCTGGGTTATATAGGAGATGTGAACCAGGGCTTTAGCGGTTTGCAGGGAAAATACGGTGATCAGCGCATATTCGACACCGGTATACGGGAGTTGACCATTATGGGACAGGGTATAGGCATGGCATTACGCGGATTGAGGCCGATCGCAGAAATCCAATACCTGGATTATTTATTATACGGGCTACAGCCGTTAAGTGATGATGTTTGCACCACACATTTCAGAACGGCAGGACAGCAATCTTGCCCGCTCATTGTCCGAACAAGGGGGCATCGCCTGGAAGGTATCTGGCACAGCGGTTCTCCCATGGGGATGATCATCAATGCACTGCGGGGTATGTATGTGTGCGTACCGCGTAATATGGTACAGGCAGCAGGTATGTACAATACCCTGCTGCAAAGTAATGACCCCGGCCTGGTCATTGAGTGTTTGAACGGGTACAGGCTGAAAGAGAAACTACCTTCCAATTTAATGGCATATACGGTACCGTTAGGTGTACCTGAAGTTGTGAAAGAAGGAACGGATGTAACGATCGTGACTTATGGATCAACACTGCGTATCGTGCTGGATGCAACGGGAACGCTGGATAAAATGGGTATCAGTTGTGAAGTAGTAGATGTGCAAACACTTTTACCATTTGATATACATCATACAATTGTTGGATCATTGCAAAAGACCAACCGCATTGTCTTTGTAGATGAAGACGTACCCGGTGGTGCTGCGGCATATATGTTCAATAAAGTGATGGAAGAACAGGGCGGCTATAAATACCTGGATGTTTCTCCAAGGACAATAACTGCAAAAGCACATCGCCCAAGTTATGGCAGTGATGG
>JANYIM010000192.1 GCA_025362055.1 Bacteroidota bacterium | reverse complement strand
CTGCGGGTTAAGAATATTATGTGATGATAACATTAGCAATTGTGCTTCCAATACGGCAGCATTGCTCAAAGGCACGTGAACTGCCATCTGGTCACCATCAAAATCCGCGTTGAAGGCCGTTGTTACCAACGGATGCAATTGTATCGCTTTTCCTTCGATCAGTTTTGGCTGAAAGGCCTGGATCGACAAACGGTGAAGCGTTGGGGCCCTGTTCAATAATACCGGGTGACCCTTCAATATATTCTCCAGAATATCCCAAATGATGGCTTCTTTTTTATCTACCAGTTTACGGGCACTCTTTACAGTTTTTACAATACCCCTTTCAATGAGTTTGCGGATAATAAATGGTTTGAACAATTCTGCTGCCATGTCTTTCGGCAGACCGCACTCATGCATTTTCAATTCAGGTCCTACCACGATTACAGAACGGCCTGAGTAATCAACACGTTTACCCAACAGGTTCTGACGGAAACGTCCCTGTTTGCCTTTCAACACATCGCTCAATGATTTCAATGCACGTCCACCTTCTGCTTTTACAGCATTTGATTTACGGCTGTTATCAAACAATGAATCAATCGCTTCCTGTAACATCCTTTTTTCATTACGCAGGATCACTTCAGGCGCTTTAATTTCCAACAACCTTTTCAAACGGTTATTACGGATAATAACACGACGATACAGGTCATTCAGATCAGAAGACGCGAAACGGCCACCATCCAATGGCACCAACGGACGTAATTCCGGTGGAATAACAGGGATATATTGCATTACCATCCACTCAGGACGATTATTGATCCTTGTATTGGCATCACGGAAACTCTCTACAACGCTTAAACGCTTTAGAGCATCTGCCTTACGTTGCTGTGAAGTTTCGTTGGCAGCTGCATTACGCAGGTCAAAACTCAATTGATCCAGGTCAATGCGTTGTAACATATCATGTACTGCTTCAGCACCCATCTTTGCGATGAATTTGTTCGGATCTTCATCCGGCAAATGCTGGTTATCTTTTGGCAGTGTATCTAATATGTCCAGGTATTCTTCTTCAGTCAACAGGTCACTGTAGTTCTGTCCTTTATCGGCACGGATACCGGATTGTATCACTACAAAACGTTCGTAGTAAACAATGCTCTCTAACTTCTTGGAACTCATCCCCAGCAGGTAACCGATCTTGTTAGGTAATGATTTAAAGTACCAGATATGCACTACAGGCACCACCAGTTTGATGTGGCCCATTCTTTCACGGCGTACTTTCTTCTCAGTTACTTCCACACCGCAACGATCGCACACGATACCCTTATAACGGATACGCTTATACTTTCCGCAGGCACATTCATAATCCTTTACCGGCCCAAATATCCTTTCGCAGAACAAACCATCTCTTTCAGGTTTGTAGGTACGGTAGTTAATGGTTTCCGGCTTTAGAACTTCACCATAGCTTTTTTCCAAAATGCTGTCGGGAGAAGCCAGACCAATGGTGATCTGTGAAAATGTGGCCCTTGGACGGTTTTCTTTTTTGAATGCCATATTGTAATTGATAATTTATAAATAAGTCAAAAGTTAAAAGTCAAAAACAAAAACCGTGAACTGTTTCGAAGTGAAGCACTTTTGGGTTTTCACTTTTGACTTTTCAATTTATTTAATCAAACCTTAAGTCTAGACCAAGGCCTCTTAGCTCATGCACCAACACATTGAATGATTCAGGAATACCCGCTCTTGGAATATTATCACCCTTCACGATCGCTTCGTATGTCTTAGCCCTTCCAATAATATCATCAGATTTAAGCGTCAACAATTCCTGCAATATGTTGGATGCCCCATAAGCTTCCAGTGCCCAAACTTCCATCTCACCAAAACGTTGTCCGCCGAACTGCGCCTTACCACCCAACGGTTGTTGCGTGATCAAACTGTATGGCCCGATAGAACGTGCGTGCATCTTATCATCCACCATGTGGTGTAATTTGATGATGTAGATGATACCCACGGTAGCTTTCTGATCAAATTTTTCACCGGTTTCCCCATCATATAAATAAGTATGCCCGAAAGTTGGCAGACCAGCTTTTGCAATATTCTCTGCAATTTCATTTACAGAAGCGCCATCAAAAATTGGTGTTGCAAAACGGACGCCTAATTTTTCGCCTGCCCAACCCAGTACGGTCTCATATATCTGTCCAAGGTTCATACGACTAGGTACGCCCAATGGATTCAATACAATATCAACAGGAGTTCCGTCTTCAAGGAATGGCATGTCTTCCTGGCGAACGATCTTGGCAACAATACCTTTGTTACCATGGCGTCCTGCCATCTTATCTCCTACTTTCAGCTTACGCTTAACAGCCATATACACTTTAGCCAATTTCAAAACGCCGGCAGGTAATTCATCCCCGATCGAAATATTGAATTTCTCACGCTTATACCTTCCCAACTCTTCATTGAACTTGATATTAAAGTTGTGCAATAACACATTGATAAGGTCATCTGTTTTAGCTTCACCGCTCCATCCAAGTGGGTTCACGTTCTGGTAATCGATATTCGCTAAATTCTTGGAATTGAATTTTGCGCCTTTCCCGATCAGTACCTCACCAAAGTTATTGCTAACACCTGCGCTGGTCTTATCTTTCAACAAGGTCTGCAGTTTGTTGATCAGCAATTCCATCAGGTCAACCTCATTCTTCTCGTGCGTTTTCTCGATCTTCTCCAGTTGTGCTTTCTCCCTTACTTTGGCATTCTTATCTTTCTTCGCACGCTGGAATAATTTTTTATCAATGATCACACCTTCTGTTCCGCTTGGTGCTTTCAATGAAGCATCTTTTGCATCACCGGCCTTATCACCAAAGATGGCACGCAACAACTTCTCTTCAGGAGTTGGATCACTTTCGCCTTTTGGTGTTATCTTACCAATGATGATATCGCCTTCTTTTACATGAGCGCCGATACGGATGATACCGTTCTGATCCAGGTCCTTCGTAGCTTCTTCACTTACGTTAGGGATATCCGGTGTCAATTCTTCTTCTCCCAGTTTGGTATCGCGTACCTCAATTTCAAACTCACTGATATGGATAGACGTAAACAGGTCTTCTTTTACAACCTTCTCACTGATCACGATGGCATCCTCGAAGTTGTAACCCTTCCATGGCATGAACGCCACTTTCATATTTCTTCCCAAAGCCAGTTCACCACCCTTGGTTGCATATCCTTCTGTTAAGAAATCGCCTTCGCTTACTTTCTGCCCTTTAATAACGGCAGGACGTAGGTTGATACAGGTTTCCTGGTTGGTACGAACGAACTTGGTGAGTTTATAGATGATCAGGTCTTCGTCGAAACTTACCAGTTGTTGTATATCATTTCTTTTATAACGAACATGAATTTCATTGGCATCCACAAATTCCACTACGCCATCACCATCTGCATGGATCTGGATCCTTGCATCACGGGCAGCCTTACCTTCCAAACCGGTACCTACGATGGGCACTTCCGGTTTAATCAATGGCACTGCCTGGCGTTGCATGTTCGATCCCATCAATGCACGGTTAGCATCATCATGCTCGAGGAACGGTATCAATGAAGCGCTCAAACCAACTATCTGGTTCGGTGCCACATCCATGTATTCCACTTCGTTCTTATCAAGGATCGGGAAATCACCTGTTTGGCGGCTCTTGATCCTGTCTTCCACGAAATTTCCTTTTGCATCCATTTCAATATTCGCCTGTGCAATCTTGGCAGTATCTTCTTCTTCAGCACTTAGGAAAGTGATCTTTTTCATATCAGCCTTTCCATCTGTTACTTTATGATAAGGCGTTTCAATGAAACCCATATCATTGATCTTTGCGTGTACGCATAAGGTTGAGATCAGGCCGATGTTTGGCCCTTCCGGAGTTTCAATGGTACACAAACGACCATAATGAGAATAGTGAACGTCACGTACCTCGAAACCTGCTCTTTCCCTGCTTAAACCACCGGGCCCCAGTGCGGAGATACGACGCTTGTGCGTGATCTCACTCAACGGGTTCGTTTGATCCAGGAATTGGGAAAGCTGCGATGTTCCAAAGAAGGAATTTATAACAGATGATAGTGTTCTTGCATTGATCAGGTCAACAGGAGTGAACACCTCATTATCACGCACATTCATTCTTTCGCGGATGGTACGGGCCATACGGGCCAGGCCAACACCGAACTGTGCATACAATTGCTCACCCACGGTACGAACACGACGGTTGCTTAAATGATCGATATCATCTACTTCACTCTTGCCATTGGTTAACAATACCAATGTTTTGATGATGGCAATGATATCGTCTTTAGTCAATACTTTTTTCTCGATAGGAAAATTCAATCCAAGGCGGCGGTTAATTTTATAACGCCCTACTTCACCAAGATCGTAACGCTTGTCGCTGAAAAATAATTTATCAATGATACCACGGGCCGTTTCATCATCAGGGGCATCAGCACCACGCAATTGCTTGTAGATATGCTGTACCGCTTCCAGTTCACTGTTTGAAGTATCTTTATTCAGGGTGTTGTAGATGATCGCATAATCACCACTCACTTCTTCTTTCTGTATGAAGATGCTCTTTACATCCATTTCAAGGATCAAAGCAATATTCGCTTCATCCAGTACGCTATCCCTTTCCAGTACTATTTCATTTCTTTCGATAGAAACCACTTCACCGGTATCTTCATCCACAAAATCCTCTACCCAGGTACGCAATACGCGGGCGGCTAAACGCTTACCGATGCAACCTGCCAAAGTTTTCTTATCTGCTTTTACTTCATTGGCCATACCAAATAATTCCAGTATGTCCTTATCAGTTTCAAAACCGATGGAACGCAACAATGTAGTAACAGGGAATTTTTTCTTACGGTCGATGTAGGCAAACATCACGTTGTTGATGTCTGTCGCAAATTCCATCCATGCTCCTTTGAAAGGTATTACCCTTGCAGAATAGATCTTTGTCCCGTTAGGATGTACCGATTGCCCGAAGAATACGCCGGGTGAACGGTGCAACTGGCTAACCACTACCCTTTCAGCACCATTGATAACAAAAGTACCACGTGGTGTCATGTAAGGGATGTTACCCAGGAACACATCCTGAACGATGGTCTGGAAATCGACGTGCTCTTCATCGTTACAGCTTAAACGCAGTTTTGCTTTTAAGGGAACAGCATAGGTTAGCCCCCTTTCAATACACTCTTCAATGGTGTAACGTGGGGGATCAACGAAGTAGTCCAGGAATTCCAGTACAAAAATGTTACGCGTATCCGTAATAGGAAAATTTTCCTTGAATACACGGAACAAACCCTCCACATTACGTTTGTCGGGCGTTGTTTCTAACTGGAAAAAGTCTTTAAAAGATTGGATCTGGATTCCGAGCAAATCGGGTGTTTCCGCCAGGAGTTCAACTTTTCCGAAATTGATACGCTTAGCGGCAGTAGTTTTTGTTGCAGACATATTTGTAAATAAGACGTTTAAGTGTGCAGAAGATCCTTTGTCAATGCGGTTCCTGGCGACTAGCGCCACTAACCCCAAATTAAAGGAGGGCAAAGGTAGGTAAAAAAATCCGATTTTTTAATTACTATATACGATTTTTTAACGAATTGGAAAGGTTTTTGTGGATAACCCGGGTCCGGGAATTTTTCATTGAATTTCAGCAATATAAAAGGGGCCGCAACAGCTATGCGGCCCCTTCCCTGTTTAAATTGGTTAAATTACCAGATCCTGGCCCTGTCTTCGGGCTTTACATACATTTTATCGCCTTCCTTTACTCCAAAAGCAGCATAAAAAGGATCAAAATTGGCCGCTGGCCCGTTTACCCTGTACATTTCGGGCGAATGGGGGTCTGTATTGATCCTTGCCCGTAGGCTTTCTTCGCGGTCTACCAGGCGCCAAACCTGTGCAAAGCCCAGGAAGAAGCGCTGGTCTGGCGTAAATCCGTCGATCTTTTCGTTGCCCTGTCCCTGCTTCGTCATTTTAAAGGCATCATAGGCAATGGCAAGGCCGCCGATATCTGCCAGGTTTTCTCCCAAAGTGAGTTCGCCATTCACGTGGATGCTATCGAATACCGTAAATCCATTATATAGTTTCACTACGCCCCCTGTTTTAGTCTTGAATTTAGCAGCATCATCCTTGCCCCACCAATTGTTCATGTTTCCAACCGCGTCGTACTGGCTTCCCTGGTCATCGAAGCCATGGGTCATCTCATGGCCTATCACCATTCCGATGGCGCCATAGTTCACCGCGTCATCGGCATTCATGTTAAAGAAGGGAAATTGAAGGATGCCTGCCGGAAAAACGATCTCGTTATTGGTAGGATTATAATAGGCATTCACGGTGGGCGGGCTCATACCCCATTCCGTTCTGTCTACGGGTTTGCCTACCTTGCCGATCATTTCATTATAACGATGAAGCCTAACGCTTTTGGCATTCTCGTACAAATTGTTCTTATCTATCGTTACATCATCGAAATTCTTCCACTTGGAAGGATACCCGATCTTCTTTAAAAAAGCATTCAACTTGGTAAGCGCTTTTTGCTTGGTACTGTCGCTCATCCAATCCAGCTTCTTGATACGTACCTCAAAGGCCTTCTGAAGATTGTTCACCAATTCATCCATCCTTTGCTTTGCTTCTGCAGTGAAATATTTCTTCACATAGAGTTGCCCTAGCAGTTCACCCAGATTGCCATCCACAGAATTGACCATTGTTTTCCACCGATCGCTTTTTTTCTTTTGCCCGCTGAATATCCTGGAGAAATTAAATTGTGCTTCCACAAAAGCATTGCTTAACAAGCCTGCATTCCTACTGATATAATCATACTTCACTTTTGTTTTCCAAACATCAATGGGCTGGCTGGCTAGCAATTCGCTGAGGGCCTTATAATAACCGGGCTGACCCACATTAACACTATCGGTATTTATTTTTAACAGCGACAGTACATTCTTCCATCCCACATTAGGAGAGAGCTGTTCCAGTTGTACCACGCTCATTTTATTATAATTGGTATGCGGGTCCCTTAACTCTACCGGCGTACGATGAGATTTCGCTATCTCGGTCTCCAGGGTCAGGATGGTTTGTGCATTTTTTGCTGCGGTAGCGCTATCGGTACCGGTTAAACTAAAAAGTGCATTCACATATTTTAGCAGTCCGTTCCTCGCGGCCACGGTAGCGCTGTCTTTACGGAAATAGTAATCTCGTTCGGGCAATGATATGCCCGACTGTCCAAAGATCGCGATATTCTGTCCGCTGTTCTTTTCATCGGCGCTCACATACAAACCGATCAGTTCAGCCTCTTCATTCTTACTTAATTCAGCAAGTAATGTAACCAGTTCCTTGTAATCCTTTACTGCGTCAATTTTTGCAAGCATTGTTTTTAAGGGCGCAGCGCCGATTTTTTCGATCGCTACTGTATCCATGCCACTGGCGTAATAGCCGCCCACTTTTTGTTCAAGTGTACCTTTAGCATTGTTACCTGCTGATGCATCTTCCAGGATGCCCCTGAGCTTTTTCTGGTTGTCTTCAAAAAGCGTGTAAAAACTTCCCCAACCACTCTGGTCATCCGGGATCACGGTTGTTTTCATCCATGCCCCATTTGCATATTGAAAGAAATTATCCCCGGGTTTTACCAGGGTATCCATGCCTTTCTTATCGAAAGCGACCTGGTTTGTTTCCGGATTCTTACCCGTGGATCCGTTGTTACAAGAACTGAGTGCTGCAATCCCAACACCCAATGCAATGAAAGAGAGGAACTTCATAAATTAGATAGTTTTAGGTAAATGATATTGTAAATATGTACAGAAAAACATTACTAAAGAAATTAATTACATGAACGGATGGTCATATTCCCATAAAAAAGCCGGTCCCACCTGAGGCGGGACCGGACCTTTAAACTATTTCCTAAAGGAATTACTTAAGCAATCTCAACATCAGCACCTGCTTCGGTTAATTTTGCTTTTATTTCTTCGGCACCGGCTTTGTCAATACCTTCTTTAACGGGTTTTGGAGCTCCGTCTACCAGGTCTTTGGCTTCTTTCAGGCCCAATCCGGTTAATTCCTTCACGATCTTAACGACAGCCAGTTTGTTGGCGCCGGCTGATTTCAGGATCACATTGAAAGCCGTTTTTTCTTCAACAGCAGCAGCACCGTCGCCACCGCCTGAACTTACCACAACTGCTGCTGCGGCTGGTTCGATACCATACTCTGATTTTAAGAATTCAGCCAATTCCTGAACTTCTTTTACTGTTAAACCTACCAGGTTTTCAGCCAATGCTTTTACGTCTGACATAATGTTTAAATTTTTTCCGCCTTCATCGTTTTTACTCCGGCGGGAGTTTAAAAAAATTGTTGTTTATTAATGTGCATCCCGATAGCTATCGGGAGTGCAAAATTCGAATAGTTACAGCTTTAGTTAAAACTAAGCCCCGGGTTTTTCATCCTCAGTTTTTGTTTCTTCAGTTTTTGTTTCTTCAACTGCAGGCGTTTCCGGTGCCGCTTCTGCTACCGGTGTTTCAACTACCGGAGCTTCGGCTACCACTGTTTCTGCAACTGCATTAACAGGAGCAGTAACTTCATCCACCGCTTTTGCTGCATCTTTATTTTGCAAAGCGCCCAACACACGTTGTATCGGTGATTGCAATAAACCGATCACTTCGCCGATCAGTTCATTCTTGGTCTTGATCTGCGTTAATGCCTTCAACTGGTCGTTACCAACAAATACATCCCCATTAATGAAAGCCGCTTTCAGCAAAGGCTTTTCATTATTGTTTTCTTTAAGAAAACTGCTGATGATCATTG
>JANYIM010000188.1 GCA_025362055.1 Bacteroidota bacterium | reverse complement strand
TATCCAAAAACCTCTCTCTCATATCAGTGAAGTACTCCGAGTTCCATACGTTTTCCTGGTCGTACTTACCATATGCTTGGCTTGGGGTAAAAAATCTTCCACAAGAGCCTATGTTACCGCTCCCATCAATTGAAATATTTTTCCAGAACCATTTGCAATCCGTTTTGGATCTTCTTAAACAATTAGGGATAGCTGATAAAAAGATCATTGAAATAGGTTGCGGGAAAGGGATCTTTTTTGATATGATGTTAAAAGAAGGTTTTAACTGCTGGGGATTTGATCCTACTTATGAAGGCAATAACGAACGGATAAAGAAAGTGTATTTCGATGAAAGCCAAAAAGGGATCAATGCCGATGTAATAATAATGCGCCATACCCTGGAACACATCACACATCCTTTTGCGTTTTTGCATACGATCGCCCGGGCAAATGATCACAAGGGCTATCTGTTTGTTGAAGTACCTACATTCGACTGGATAGCAGATAAGAGCGCCTTTTGGGATATTTTTTACGAGCATTGCAATTACTTTACAGAACAGAGCCTGGGTGCGATGTTCAGCGAGGCGGTTACCGATAATTTTTTCGGTGGGCAGTACATCTATCTTTGGGCCAACCTGTCTAAGCTACGGGACACCATTCCTGGAAATATACAATTTAAGAAAAGAGAATCGATCACATTGGAGGCTAAGCTAAAGGAGTTTGATGATCTCTTAAAGGATACAAATTCCCTTGCGATATGGGGAGCAGGTGCAAAAGGTTCAACTTTTTTGAATCTGTTGGATAAGAACAGGGAGCGGGTAAACTATGTGGTAGATATCAATCCTGCCAAGCAAAATAAATTCATTGCCGGCACCGGCCACCCGATCTATGCACCGGGTATACTGCTGAAAGAACCGGTTGAAAATATCCTGGTGATGAATGAGAATTATATGGAAGAGATAAAAAAACAAATTGCATCATTGGGGGTTTCTCCAAAAATATTACACATATAATTATGAACGAGATAGCAAAATTCAAGAAAGAGGTTGAAGAAGGTATTAATGCCCAGGGAAATAATGCGCCGTTAAAAAAAGCAGCTTCAGCTTTTATGGCCGAATCCATTAAATCAAAGTATTCCTACAATTTTACATGGTTGGGAAGACCCATCATCCAATATCCGCAGGATATCCTTGCGATACAGGAGATCATTTACCAACTGCAGCCCGACCTTATCATAGAAACCGGTATCGCGCACGGCGGCTCATTGATATTTCATGCCTCCATTTGTGAACTGATGGGTAAGGGGCATGTATTGGGTATTGATATTGATATCAGGGAACACAATAAAACGGAAATAGAGAATCACCCAATGAGCAAAAGGATCACTATGCTCCAGGGATCATCTGTTTCTCCCGAAATAATCAATACCGTAAAGGAAATGACACAGGGCAAGGAGCGGGTTTTGGTGATATTGGATTCCAACCATACGCACGACCATGTGCTTGAAGAAATTAAATTGTATTCACCCTTCGTTACCAAAGACAGCTATTTGATGGTCTTCGATACCATCGTAGAAGATATACCCGAAGACCTTAATTTCCAAAGGCCCTGGAGCGTAGGGAATAATCCTAAAACGGCGGTCTTTGAATTCTTAAAAACGAATACAGACTTTGAGATAGATCATACTATTGACAATAAACTTTTGATCAGCGTTTCTCCAAGTGGGTTTTTAAAGAAAATAAAATAAGCGGATGCCTGCAATAATATGAATGAACTAGAAAATGTTTGGGTAAGTTTTTGTATCAGTACTTATAAACGTCCTGAACTTTTGGAAAAGTCATTGATCTCTATCCTTAACCAGACTTTCAAAAATTTTGAGGTTGTCATTTCCGATAATGATCCCGAGGCATCTGCAGCGCCCATCGTAAAAAAAATAAACGATGCAAGGATAAAGTACTATAACAACGGTGCTAACCTTGGAATGATCCAAAGTTTTAATAAAAGCATTGAGCGGTCAAGTGCCGGGTATGTTGTAATGATAGCGGATGATGATCCCATCTATCCCCATATGCTGCAAACCCTGTATGACCTATACCTTCAATATCCCGACTACGGGGTTTACCACGGAGGATGTGATATAGTGGTAAATACCCCTGAACTGGCAAAAACAATGAAGCTTCAGGTTGGTAACAATTCATGCCTATCCAACGAAATGGAGATAGGAGCTATTAAAACATATTCTTCCGCCGATTTCCCTACCCTTTTTT
>JANYIM010000184.1 GCA_025362055.1 Bacteroidota bacterium | reverse complement strand
TTCCGTTATGCTGATGTCAAAGCGTTTCTTAATAGTGTTTTTCATTTGGATGATTTATGATGGCTATTTCGAGGGGGCGAACTATTACCCATAGCTCCGTCCCCCTCTCTGTAGCCAAGCTCTTAACTATGGTGTGGTTATCGTACCATGCAATGCTGCATAGATAAATGTGTTTGCAGGGATGCCTTCTGTGCTGCCCAACTCAATGGTTAATTCAATCAGCACATCATCATGTATCAATCTTGGGTTGGCTAATTTGTAATAGCCGATTGGCACATTGTGGTTGTTGTTTGTTTTGAAAATCACATTGCTGGTTTCAGGAACAATTTGCTTTTTGTTGCTTTTCAAATTCAGCTCACCCTGGGCAATTGCCGGAAAATCTTCCAACCCTTTAAAACTGGTCGCAATGATCTTGTCTTTGGTTCCATCTGCGGATGTACCTGCGAGCAGGTAAATACCACTTACCAATAATGCCTGGTTCTTTGGCAGCTTCGCATTGGAGATATTACGCAAGCCAATTTCTTTATCGTCCTGTGTTTCAAAAAGTTTGATCGTTTTTGAAGTCACAGGCTTGATGGAATAAATGGTGTTATCCGCCAATCGCAATTCACCCCTTACCAATGCCTCTTTGATGTTGGGAGGCAGTTCAGCAAAATGCTTTTCCATCTCCGCCCTTGATCCCCGGCTACCTGAGCCGGTGTTGGACATTTTGTTGATGGTGCGTTGCCTTTGGATCGGGTTCATCCGGCGTAATGCGCCTAACAGTTCTTCGCCTTCAGCGCCATCAATGCCTAATAAGGCTCCCTGGTTGTTGTATTCTTCAATACCTTCTAACATTCCTAACATGATTATTTGTTTTAATTGTTTTTAAATAATTGTTGTTGATTTTTTTACATGATTATTTCTTCCGCTTCCATCCCTGCCATTTCCGTATCAAAATCTCCGCCTTCCATCTGCAACTGTTGCATACCGCTTTCAGCGATTTGGTTTTCGATATAGTCAAGTGCTGCCAGGTCATTGTTCATTTCGTTTGGGTAAGTGAAGTATTGTACCTCACCCATACCATTGGTTGCTTCACCCTTTTTTGACACCAGCTTGTCAAGAAATAGTTTTTCAGAAAAGGTTTCTTTGTAGGCTTGCAATCTTTCTTTTACGCCGTCCAGTCCGTCTAAGCCATTTACGCCCTTGCCTTTCTGGAAGCCGTTAGATGCCATCATACCTACCCCGAAAATGGTTGCCAGTTTGTTGTTGGCGTAGTGTCCTACACCTGTTACGAGTGCGCCCACACCAAGAGAAGCTCTGCCGATGGCTGCACCTATCAAGCCGCCGCCAATTACACCTACCAGCAAATCCTTACCTGTTTCCAGCACGGTGTTTTTTACATTGCCCTTTGTATCAAGGCCGGTACTCATGTGCTGCATAAAACTTTTCTTCTTTGCATTTTGAGTGTACCTGTTATCGTTTTTCTTAGCCATACTTAAATTTTTTATTGGTTTTCAATTAGCAGGGACTACATGAGTGCCACTGCTGTTTTTTTATTGGGTTTGGATTTTGAGTTTTTTTTAGGGTTCTTTTTCTTTGGCGCACCGTGTAATGCTTTTGGGGATGATTTATTTTGAGGGGTACTGCCTCCATGACCTTTAAAGAGTTTAATCCCGATGGCAAGCAAACTGATTCCACCAACTCCAATCGCAACAGGTTTCAGCCATTTTTTATTCTTATCCCAAAAACCTACTTTGTCATCATCCGTCCCTTTTCCATCATCTTTTTTGGAAACGGTTTTATCATTCACCAATTCATCTTCCTTCATTTTTTCTTTTGCCAGTGGTGTTTCATAGGTTGGCAAAGCGTTGGCATTGTTTGTAACTGCTGGAAGTGCGTTGTTTGTAACCGTAGGTGTCAATGCTTCCTCTTTCAGCATAGTATTAATCACCTCTTGTGTTGGCACTGGTAATTGCGGTGGATTTGTTCCTGGCGGAGTAATCGTTTCATTTTCTGCCTTTTCATTCTTTGCTTCATCAAAATCTTCACTGGCTTTTGATTTTTTCTGAAAGATGTCGCCTACCTGTTTCAGCATTCCAACAATTCCTACGATCACACCGGATGCTGCTGCAAGGCTTGCCAATGTGAAGGGTTCTCCGAGTTGCCCCAGGCCGTTCATGCCTTCAATATTTTCTGAATAATGAATATCATCTCCAAGCAACTGTTCAATCGGCATATACTCATTCATGTATTCTACCATCCCGTCAAAACCATCCAAGCCATGTATAGCTTTATCTTTATTCCCTTTACCGTTCAATATTGCTTTGCGTAAATTGTCAGGTTTGCCACCGGA
>JANYIM010000146.1 GCA_025362055.1 Bacteroidota bacterium | reverse complement strand
CCTTACCGAAGGTCTCTTCCGTGAATATAGCCGCAATGATCGTAACAACCATTACAACGCAACCGGTGATGAGGCCGCTTTGCACATATGAAAAACTATGTTGCAACCAGTTAAAGAGCAGGATTGTCAATGGCAGTGAGCCTCTTACCATATTGGGGGCTGTTGTTGCTGCCATTGCCCTTAGATTGGTACCGAACTGTTCGGCAGCCATCGTAACAAACAAGGCCCAAAAACCTGTACCCATACCCAGTGCAGCACACATGATGTACATAGCAGCCGATGAATTATTCAATGGAGAGAAATAAAGCGCAATGGCAATTATGGTCAGAAAATAAAATATGTACAAAGCTTTTTTTCTGCTTTTCAGCCACTGGCTTACAAAACCCACGAGTACATCAGACAAGGAAATAGCGATATAGGCAAACATGGTAGCCTTACCTGGTATGATCTCTTCTTTAATTCCGAACCGTTTCCCAAATTCATTGGAGAATACGATCAGGATACCTATTACATACCAGGTAGGTAAGCCTATCAGGATGCTACAAATATATTTCCGAAATCTTTTCCCATTTGTAAAGAACATGCCAAAATTACCACGAACAACATTCATCGTTTTTACCTGCTTATACATACCTGATTCAAAGACTGAAACACGCAATATCAATAAGCAGAAACCAAGTCCACCTCCGATAAAATAACAGATACGCCAATCAAAGTTTTTTGAAATGAAATAAGCCACAATAGCACCTGTGAGGCCAATTCCAGCTACCAAAGAAGTTGCGATCCCGCGTTTTTCTTTACGCACCATTTCTGATACCAGCGTTATCCCTGCTCCTAATTCTCCTGCAAGGCCGATGCCTGCAAAAAATCTTACGAGTGCATATTGATCAACAGTATGAACAAACCCGTTAATGATATTAGCAACAGAATACAATATAATAGACCCGAACAAAACACTTAGCCTTCCTTTTTTATCTCCCATGATGCCCCAGATTATTCCACCAATCAATAAGCCGATCATCTGGATACTGATAATGTATTCACCGCCCTTTTTTACCACTTCGGCATCAAGCCCCATCGACCTAAGACTGGGTACCCTTACGATATTGAACAGTAACAGGTCATATATATCAACGAAGTACCCCAGTGCTGCAACAACAACGGCAATATTGAAAATGGAAGCAGATTGCTTTTGCATGAAAAACAATTTTAAGTATTGGTATTACCGGGTTTCTTTTTGCTGGTAAATATCTTTATCAAAAGCGGCAATGTGGTGATCAGCACAATACCGATCACAATGATCTCCAAATGATCCCTCAGGTCAAATTTAAAATATCTTAAAACGATCGCCTGCAGGTAATGCCCTGCAAATAACATGGTGAAGACCCATGCCACGCAACCGATCATGTTATAAAAAGCGAATTTCTTTTTGTCCATGGCAACGATCCCTGCAACAATCGGCGCAAATGTACGCACGATCGGTAAGAACCTTGCCATCACAATGGCACCGCCGCCATGCTTATCATAAAAATCCCTTGCCTGCAGTAAATATTTTTTCTTGAAGAAGAAGGTATCTTTTCTTTCAAATAAAAATGGCCCGCTTTTCCTGCCAAACCAATAACCAACCGTATTGCCGATTATCCCTGCAATGGAAATAATAATTCCCAATGCCGCTAAATTTAAAAAAGAGCTGTGTGTATTAAATCCCAATCCCGGTTTAATAAGATTGTTACTAAATATGCCGGTAACAAATAACAGGGAATCGCCCGGTAAAAAAAATCCCGCAAATAATCCTGTTTCAGCAAATACCACAAAGACAACGAACCATAATCCGCCGTTCTCGATATACCATTGCGGTTGCAGTAATTGTGTCCAGTGAAAGTCAAGCAAGATAAAATGCAGCATCGGTAAATTTAATAATTATGTATGTTCCAACTGTCTTTCCCATTTGCTTACAGCCGCCGTAGCCAGGGCATTACCCAACACGTTGGTCATGGTACGCCCCATATCACAAAAAACATCGATGGCCAAAATTAATCCAATACCTTCAGGAGGAATGTTAAACATTCCACAAGTAGCGAGTATTACCACTAAAGAAGCCCTTGGCACTCCCGCAATACCTTTGCTAGTGAGCATGAACACAAGCAACATGGAGATCTGAACACCAATATCTCCCGTTACGCCGGTAATATTATATGCCTGCGCAATGAACATACTTGCAAATGTCATGTACATCATACTACCATCCAGGTTGAATGAATAGCCCAGGGGTAACACAAAGGATACGATCTTATTATTACAACCAAACCGTTCCATTTCTTCCACCAGTTTGGGAAAAACGGCTTCGCTGCTGGCCGTGCTAAATGCTATCATCATCGGGCTACGAAGACGATTCACTAAAACGAATAAACGCTTCTTTAAAAATAAATAACCAACCGATAAGAGCACAAGCCATAAAACAAATAAGCCAAGATAAAATGAGCCAATGTATTTGGCATAAGTTGTCAGGATTCCTAAACCTTTTGATGAGATCACTGCACACATAGCGCCAAAAACACCTACAGGTGCCAGCATCATTACATATCCCACCATTTTTAGTATTACATGTGTCAATGAATCAAGTGCGCTGATCAGGGCTTCGCCTTTTTTCCCGATCGCTGTAAGTGCAACGCCGAAGAAGACCGAGAACACCACTAGTTGCAGTATCTCATTGGTTGCCATTGATTCGATCAAACTCCTTGGCACAACGTGTTCAACGAATTTGGCCAAAGAGAACTCCGTGCTTTTACTCATCAGGTCTTTTATTCCTTCTGCATCCGTATTAGTAAGATTTACGCCTACACCCGGTTTGGTGATATTCACCAATATCAATCCAAGAAATAAACTTACCAGTGATGCAGAGATGAACCAAAGCATGGCTTTACCGCCAATACGTCCAACGGTCTTCAGGTCACCTAACCTGGCAATGCCAACCACCAAAGTTGCAAAAACGAGTGGGGCAATTATCATTTGAACCATCCGCAGGAAGATGGTGGTCAGTAATTTTATTTTAGGCCCGAAATCTTTTATGAAAGCGGCTGAAGCATTTTCATGGATCAGGTATCCGGCAAGAACACCCAATGCCATGGCGATTACAATATATAGTGTGAGCTTGCTTTTTTTTTCAGGCTGATGTGCTATCTCCATATTGAGCAATTAGGTTTGCAATATAATATTTAATAGCTGTTATCAACCCCCGACCCCTAAAAAAGTACCGGTGGTTGCTGAATTAAGGATTTATTGCTTATTTTTCCAATCAATTACTCACCAAAACCATCCAACGATATGAGTTTATTTATAAAAAAATCAGTAAGCCAGTTAATGGCTGACGCCGGTGATTCTGAAAAAGGCCTTAAGCGTACGCTTGGCTCGGGCTCTTTGATAGCGCTTGGTATTGGCGCTATTATTGGCGCCGGTTTGTTTGTAAGAACTGCAGCTGCTGCAGCCCAGAATGCCGGACCATCTGTTACCCTGGGATTCATTGTAGCAGCGATCGGTTGTGCATTAGCAGGGTTGTGCTATGCTGAACTCTCTTCTTCCATCCCCATTTCCGGTAGTGCATATACTTACACTTATGCTACCATGGGTGAATTGATGGCATGGATAATTGGTTGGGATCTTGTACTTGAATATGCAGTAGGCGCGGCAACAGTGGGCATTGCTTGGAGCGAATATCTGAATAACCTGCTCGTAAACGTCTTTCACATGAAACCCATTCCTTATGAATGGTGCCACTCGCCTTTTGAATCATTGAAAGATGCAACAGGGGCTGTTGTTTCTCATGGCATGATGAATATTCCGGCATTCGGTATCATTGCCTTGTTGAGTTTGTTATTAATAAAAGGAACCAAAGAATCTGCATTTGTAAATGGAATAATTGTAATTACAAAAGTTACCATTGTTATATTGATCATTGTATTGGGCTGGGGTTTTATCAATAGCGCAAATCATACACCCTATATACCCGAACCATCCACTTATGTTGATTCACAAAATATCGGTCATAGTTATGGTGGCATCATGGGCATACTGGGCGCTGCGGGTGTGGTGTTCTTTGCCTTTATAGGATTTGATGCGGTGAGTACCGCAGCACAGGAAACAAAGAATCCTAAAAAATCAATGCCTATAGGTATCTTAGGCTCTTTAGCTATTTGTACGGTGCTCTATATTTTATTCGCACATGTACTGACGGGCCTCGCTCCTGTTGAATTTTTCAGAACAACAGGTAAAGAAGCTTCTGTAGCCAAAGCCATTGAAGTATTCATGCCGGGTTATGCATGGCTTAGTAAACTGGTAACCGTAGCAATACTTGCCGGTTTCTCTTCTGTGATATTAGTTATGTTACTCGGGCAGAGCCGTGTATTCTATTCCATGAGCCGTGATGGTTTAGTGCCAAAAATATTTAGTGCAGTCCATCCTAAATTTAAAACGCCTTACAAAGCCAATCTTATCTTCTTATTGGTAGTAGGCGCATTCGCAGGATTTGTTCCGGGTGATATCGTGGGTGACATGACGAGTATAGGAACATTATTTGCGTTCATACTGGTTTGTGCTGCAGTGATCATTTTGAGGAAGACAGACCCCGATCATCCAAGAGAATTCAAAACTCCATTGGTACCCCTTGTCCCTATTCTTGGTATCATTGTTTGTGGTGCTATGATCTTTGGATTGGGCTGGACAAACTGGTTAAGGTTGGGCGCTTGGCTCGTGATCGGATTTATTATTTACTTTGCATACAGTAAGAATCATAGTAAACTCCGAAATCCTGATAAGTAATCATTAAGATATGACTTCAATAAAAAATGCCCCGATAAAATATCGGGGCATTTTTTATTGAACATTGATCTCATCAACAAAGATATGCGTTTGCTCTCCCGCGCTCTCATGCCATGCAGGCAGCTTACCATATTGAATGGCTTTTACGTGCACATATCTTGCAGCAACCGGTGTAAATGTTGCCTCTATATTTTTTAGCTGCACTTTCAGGTCGTCGATCGGTAAAAAATTTTCACCACTGAACACCTGGGTAAATTGCTTTCCGTCTGTTGAAACTTCTACGATGAGCTGTTTTGGTACAACGATCCATGACCTTGTATCCTGCAAGAATCCTGCGGTTAGTTTTGAGATGGTCTTTATTCCCTGCATGTCAATGACTGCATCGAGGTTTGCGTTCTGGTAGCCCTGCCAGTTTCCCTTACGCCAGTCAACAGTTCCGTTGATACCATCGATAAGCCCCTCGGCACCGCCACCCACAAACTCCTGTTCAAAAGCAGTGTTGAGTTTAATACTCCAGTTATGCGGAGCTTCCTTATAATTTGCAGTAGTGACATAACTTGTTTCTCCCTTACTGTTCACAGCAATGGCTTTGACAATGGTTGAAGTATTAATGGTAAAGGGCTGACTGTATTTTTTCGATGCAGTTGTTGGCGTTGAGCCGTCAGTCGTATAATAATAATTAATGCCATCCTGGTAAGAATAAATACTGACGATTTTATTTCCTTTAAAAGACATTTCACCACCATCAATGACCGGGTTCAGTACAATTAAATTATCCCTGATAGAAGTAGAAGGAAAATCAGTTGAACCAAAAGCTGATTTTTCCGGGCTCATTATAAATTGCAGGTTGCCGCCCTGGATGATATCAGGATAAGATAAGTATGACTTTGTATAAACCTTGTTATTCAGTGAGGCCGACTTAATATAAAAATTCTCTCCACTGATATCAAATGCTTTTATAAAAAATGTTTTCCCGTTCTCAAGATGAATGCTAGCTGTAGGAAATGAAGGCGTGCCGATCATGAACTCATTAGTACCGGGCGTTACAGGATAAAAGCCCAATGCACTGAGCACATACCAGGCACTCATTTGGCCACAGTCTTCATTGCCTGCCAGCCCGGCGGGATCATCATAATACATTGATCCCATTACCTGGTGCACATATTCCTGCGTTTTATATGCGCTACCTGTAAAATCATATAAATAAGTGATATGGTGACTGGGTTCATTTCCATGCGCATACTGCCCTATCAATCCCGTAATATCACTTTGATCTCTCCCGGTGGTTTTGGAATTCTCGGAAAATAACTGATCTAGTTTTTCTTCCATTTTTTTTCTGCCACCGATCATTTCCAAATAGCCGTTAATATCCTGGGGCGTATAAAAGGAATATTGCCAGCTATTTGCCTCGGTAAAATTATTATTCACTTCGCGGGGATCAAAAGGAGAAAGCCAGTTGCCATTTTTACGGGGCCGCATGAAACCTGTTTTTACATCCAGCAGGTTTTTATAAGACTGTGCTCTTTTAATATAGGTCTCATAATCTGCCTTATTACCCAAACTTTTTGCAAACGCTGCGATGCACCAGTCGTCATAAGCATATTCCAGTGTTTTACTTACACTTTCGTGTTCGTCATCCATTTCCAGGAAACCATGGTCCATCAATGCGGGCAAGCCAAGGTGATTCCAGGTTGCGCTTTTTTTCATGGCTTCCAGTGCCAGCTTCGTATCAAAATGATTAATGCCCTTCATGTATGCATCAACGATCACGGGTACACTATGATAACCGATCATGCAATCTGTTTCACAACTGCTGAGTTCCCAAACGGGCAAGCGGCCACCTTCCTGGTATTGCGCCAAAAATGACCTGATATAATCTGTTGTTCGTTTCTGGTCAATAATGGTATACAAAGGGTGAGCAGCACGGTAGGTATCCCAAAGAGAGAAGACCGAATAGTTCGTAAAATCCTTTGCGGTATGGATCTTATTGTCCCTACCGCGATATTGCCCATCCACGTCCATATTTATATTGGGCACCACCATCGTGTGGTATAATGCCGTATAAAAAATATGCAATTGGTTTTCAAAATCACTTGTAACATCTATTTTGCCCAGTTCCTTGTTCCATTTTTGCTGCGCAGTTAATTTTACCTTTTCAAAGTCCCATCCCGGTAATTCTGCCTTTAAGTTCTTTTGAGCGCCTTCAATGCTTACGGAGGAAATGCCAACCTTTGCCATGATGGTTGGCTTGTCCATATTAATGAACTGGAAATAAGCTTTCAGGTTCTTACCCTCTGCTGTCCGTCCATCCATCATGGGTTTATCATTGATCCAGATGCCGGAATTGGTGAAAGGTGCAGAAAATTCAATGACGAAATAAACATATTGGTCATTGGCCCATGCCTTACTTCTGCGTATACCCGTAACTGCATGATTATCGATGATATGTATGGATGATTCGATCACTTCATCCCGGTGTTTCAGGTCAAGGATGATATTTGCATTGCCTGATTTGGAGAAACTGTATTTATGAAACCCCACCCTTTCTGTTGCCGTTAATTCTGCCTTTATGGTATCATCATCCAGCCGGACAGAATAATAGCCCGGCGATGCCTTTTCATTGGCGTGAGAGAATTTAGACCCGTATACTTTATTATCCGGCGATGGTATTCCATTCATAGGCATCAATAAAATATCCCCATAATCACTGCAACCGGTACCGCTAAGGTGCGTATGCGTAAACCCATAAATAAAACTGTCGGAATAATGATAACCGCTGCAACCATCCCAACCATCCAATCTTGTATCCGGACTCAACTGTACCATCCCATGCGGAACTACAGCACCGGGGTAAGTATGGCCATGCCCGCCTGTGCCGATCATGGGATTTACGTATTGGGTAAAGTTTTTCTGAGCTAAGAGGTTAAAAGAGAAAAGGAGGAGTAGCGTGCAAATAAATAGTGCTTGTTTTTTCACAGTAAATATTTTGCACAAGATAAACTTTATAAAAATATCCCACAAAGTCATAAAGAACACAAAGTATTTAAATATTCATCTAACAACTTTATGTGCCCCGGGGCTTTGTGGGATAGCGCATTCTATAAGAGCTGGCCTAATTAAAACGGCAGGTCATCAACAGGGACTGTGGTAGCCAATGGTGCTGCCGAAACAGCAACAGGTCTGGCGGTCATCCCGGTATTGGTTATATTGCCCGCGTTGGAACCCTGTCCTTCTCCGCTATTACCCCCTAATAACTGAACTGTTTGTACCCGCATGCGTAAGGTTGCGGCAGCCTGTCCCTCTTTGTTGGTATAGGCATCTGCTTCGGGAGAACCTTCGGCATACACCGTTCTGCCTTTTGTAAGGTATTGCGCCACGGCGGTCTTATCTGTCCAGTAAGCACATTC
>JANYIM010000092.1 GCA_025362055.1 Bacteroidota bacterium | reverse complement strand
GATCCACCTGTATCCGAATCCGAACTCAGGGAAGTTCAACTTAAGGTACTTAAGTGATGTGTTCAAGTCATTTAATGTACGGGTAATAGATGCCGATGGTCATGTGATCAGGAACTACCAGTTCACGAATTTGGTGTATGGGTCGATCCTGCCGTTTGACTTAAGTTCATTGCCTTCTGCGACGTATATGCTGGAAGTGTATAATGAATTTGACAGGGCGGCATTCAGGGTAGTGATCATGCATTAATGATGTGATGATTTGAAGATGTGATGATTTGGTGATGATAAAATTCAAAGCGCTTCATGAAAATGGAGCGCTTTTTTGTTAATAAGAAATAAGGAAAATAAAAGAATACTTTCTTATTGATAATTTTTAGTCCTGGACTCCAAATAATAGGTGTACAATCTTGAATACAATTAACCTGTATTTATCTTAGACAAAAAATACACCTGGCGGTGTATCATCTATAAAATAAAAAAAGCATCAAGTTTGTTATATACCTGCCGAAGCCTGTACCTTACTAACCCGATGCTTTATACTCAAGTTGCGGTCAACTGTTAAAGGAATTCCGCTCCTCTTGTATGAATGTAAGGTACGTCTGCAAATCATCCATATCCAAATTTTTTGACCCATTATTTTGCACCTGTTCTACACTAGTTCTGCACTTTTTTCTGCACATTATTTTTTCTGTTTACATTCTTTTCTTTCATCTTTTGCATCGTTTTTTGTGTTGATAGTTGTGGAGGAATTTTCATTTTTTCAGCAGGCATTACAGCCTTTTTCGCAGGGTTTAATTACCCGTGCAAATAAAGAGGATCCTGCGCCATAAACATGCAACTAATGTAAACGCAATGTGGGAGGGAGCTGAGGCTAATACAGCGATAATATATATAAAAAAATAGCAATAAAAACTGAATGTGGAAATTACTATTTTAGATTAGTAAATTTACTATATTTGGATATAAAATAGTCAAATGGAAAAATTAGGAGCTACCGAAATTAGCCATACAGGGCATAAGGAGGTTGAAAACTGGTTGATCAATAATGGCTTTGTTAATGTACTCAGCAATGACCAGGGGTATGATGGGGTAACAGGTATTGAGGCGAATGGTACTATAGAGAATATTTTAGTTCATGTAAGAGCGGCATTGCAACCCGAGGAACCTGGCAGGTTAAAAGCTGCGGATAAGACCAAAATAAGGGGAAGCGCAGAAAAACTTGCTCGTAAGGCTTATGTTGCATATGTGGTACTTGATCCTGAAAAAAATATTGTAGGTGAGATCAGTTGGGAAAGATTGAGCTAAGCCCCGGTTTATTTCCTGAATAATAATTATAGTATGTGTATTTTATAGCCACTAGTATAAATGGCAAAAAAGAGGCCGCTTTCGTAAGCGGCCTCTTTTTTAATTTCGGTTTTCGTACCCGGGTTGTTTGGGCGGAGTATATCCTTTATTTTTTATTGCGGCTTTTATTTCTGTTATAGCCCGCTCTAATTGGAGGTCAATTCCTTTTGACATAGCTCCAAGGTCTTCATCCACGGCAATATCGGGATCAACACCATGGCCTTCTTTGAACCAGCTGCCATCAGGATTGTACATGCGGAAACTAGGAGCGGTAATACTACCTCCATCAATGAGATTGGGCATACCGCTGATGCCGATCAATCCACCCCATGTTCTTGCACCGATGAGTGGCCCTAATTGTTTCTTACGGAAATAATCGGGGAATGCATCGCCGCCCGAACCGCTCCATCCATTGATGAGCATCACTTTAGGGCCAAAATGTGCATAGGGCGGCCAGGGCCAGGTAGCACCATCACGGGTTGCCCAATAAGCGAGCGGAGTGCGATTGAGCATTTCAATAAAACGATCGGGTATTTGTCCGCCACTATTAAATCGTTCATCGATCACCAATGCTTTTTTATCCCATTGTGCATTGAATTGCCGCATTAATTCCTGCTGCCCGTCAATACCGGTACTGGGTACATAAATATAACCGGCTTCACCATTTGTAGCTTCGTCTACACGTTTACGGTTGCCTTCTACCCATGCCAAATACCTTAAGCGGTATTCATTGTCCATCGTTTGTACAACGACTGTTTTGGATCCATTAAAAGAAGGGGAGGAGTTGTAGGTGATCTCCACAGTTTTATTAGCAAGGCCCTGGAAGAAAGCATAAGGTTCCTGTGCTGTAGTAACGGGTATCCCATTCACCGCCAATATATAACTACCTTCCGGGATATCGATACCCGGCTGGTTCAATGCTGAACGTACTTCAGCATCCCATGCGGCAGCACGGAGAATGGCCTTTATCTTGTAATAATTTCCATCAGCCTGCCAGTCAACTCCAAGATAACCGACGTTTTTGCTGACTTCCCTTTCTTCATCACCACCACCTTTATAAGTGTGTGATGCGTTTAGTTCACCAAGCATTTCACCTATGATGAAATTCACTTCCTCCCTTGTCATAGCATCTTCCATCATTTTTGAATAGCGTTCTCTTACTTCATTCCAGTTTACGCCATGCATACCGGGGTCATAAAAATAATCCCGTTCCATGCGCCATGCATCAGTGAAGATCTGTTTCCATTCCTGCACCGGGTCTACCATCATTGACATTTCATTGACGTGCAAAGGCTTCTCCAATTTTTGCCCTTCTTCCGGTTTTATAACTGCGTATGTGCCGCCTCGTTGTACCAGGACCTTATTGGTATTGGCCGAAAGCCAGTAATTATCAACATTGTCCAGGATATTTTTTTCTTCCCGCTTATCAACATCAAAATATTTAAGGGAAGACTGTCCTTCGCTGCCGGTATTGGCACCTTTCTGGTAAAGGATCTTACCCTTCACTGCTGCAAGATTATTGTAATTGCCGGCAGGAAGCGGCAGTATTATTATTCTTGTTTGAATGCCGTCGAAATCAATATCAACGGTAGTTGCGGCCGGTTTCTTTGCAACGGTATCTTTCTTTTTATCGGCAGGCATTTCATCTGCTTTTACAGCAACGGTATCATTTTTAGTATACAATAAAGAAGGAGTGCTTTTCTTTAAAGAGATGGCGGCCAATTGTGTTGAATTGGCATAAATGAATGAATTATCAATATCACTGTAATAGGGTGAAAAGGACTGGTTGGTAGTTATATATAAATATTTCCCTTCTGTATCGAATACTGCGTTGGCACAATTATAATATCCATCTGTGACCTGGTGATCCGTTTTTTCCTGTACATCATAAATAAAAGCGGCATTGTGATAATTATTAAGGTCACGGTTGTACGCAAACCAACGGCTGTCTGGCGACCAACTGCCTGAAAACCCTTCACATCCTCCATGCATGAAGCGCAAGGCCTGGTCAATATCAATAGTACCACCACTTACCATATCATAGATCTTTATTTTCATCGCCTGGTCAATGAATGCCAGTTTTTTACTATCGGGCGACCAGTATAAGTTGTATCGGAAACCGACGCGGTAATTGGTTAATTTTTTTGCCGGGCCCCCCTTCCCCGGTTGTGCCAGCCATAATTCATACTCACCGGTCTGGTCACTCCAATAAGCTATACTGGCCCCGTCAGGTGACCATGCAGGATAGCGTTCAGCCGTTCCCGTTGTTTGCGTGATATCTTTTACGGCGCCATTCTCTGCAGGCAATGAAAACAGTTCACCGCGCGCTTCCAGTATAACCCGGTTGCCATCAGGACTGATCGTTGCATGCTGAATATATTTTTCAGCAGAAGCTGACCTTGGTTTTAAACTTGCTTTGTCTGTTACGATGTTTACGGTTATTTCTTTTGCCTGCTGTGATGAAAAGGAGAAGAGGTGTAGTTTCCCGCCTTCTTCAAATACAATATCATCGGGGCCTGCAGAAGGGAAGTGAATATCATAGTCTTTAAAACTGGTAAGCTGCTCGTATTTTTTGCTCTCTATATTATACCGCCAAAGGTTCATGCGCAGTTCGGGGCCACGGTCGGATAAAAAATAAATATAGTTCTCATGCCACATGGGAAATTCATTTCCTGCAGCTTCATTGGCAGAAATGTCTTCGGAACTATTGTCGGAAAAATTAAAGATGTGAATATTTGCCTTCCATCCACCACGGTACCTTTTCCAATTGCGGAAAGCCTGTGATATGAAGGTAACTGCCATTTGTTTTCCATCGGGAGAATAAGATCCAAACTCTGCATAAGCAAACGGTAATTTCTCGGCAGGGCCTCCTGTGGAAGCAATGGTAAAGAACTGGTTGAACCTGTCCCTGCCACTTTCACGGCCCGATGCAAACAAAACGCGTTTGCCATCCGGTGTCCAACCCACCACCCGATCCGGGAAACCATGAGCGGTTAACCGTACCGGTATGCCCCCGTTTGCGGGGATAACATACACATCTTTATTGCCATCATAATTTCCGGTGAATGCAATGGAATTTCCATCGGGTGAAAACTTGGGAAAGCTTTCCACACCTGCCGGTGAACTTAATTTTTCTGCGGTGCCGCCTCCTTTTGGAATAACCCAGATATCATTGGCATACGTAAAAACGATCTGTGTTTTTGATACATCGGGGAAACGGAAAAGCCCTGCATTGGTTTGCGCGGATGAATGATTACAGAGCATCATCGCCAGGCAACAGGTTGTTATTAGTTTCTTCATAATGGCGGTTTTAAATTAATAAAAAGAAGGGAACTGTTTTTTGGAACAGTAAGATAAAATAAAAGCCGATATCTTCCTGAAAGTAGAGCAGCCGGGTGAAAATTAGTTTTCAATGGCATCCAGCTTATGGCCTTTGTACAACACCCTTAACATAGCCGGCAGTACAATCAGCAAGAGTGGCATTGCAATGATAAAACCGCCAATAACGGCAATGGCCAATGGCTGGTGTAACTGTGCGCCCGTGCCAATTCCCAGGGCAAGTGGTGCTAACGCAATGATGGCACCAAGTGCAGTCATTAGTTTTGGGCGTAAGCGGGTAGAGATAGAATAAATAATGGATTCGTCAACAGATTTTTCCAATAAGGATTCCCGGAATTGTAAAAAAGTGAAGATGGCATTTTCGCCAATGATGCCTACGATCATGATCAGGCCGGTATAACTACCCACATTGAGCGGTGTGTTGGTAAAATACAAAGCAAGGTAACTTCCGGAAATTCCCAGTACTGCAAGTATCAAGATAAGCAGTGCTACCTTAAATTCCTTGAAAAGAAAAAGTATCACAACATGTAATTTAAACTTAGCAGGAAGAATAGCTATTTAAAT
>JANYIM010000091.1 GCA_025362055.1 Bacteroidota bacterium | reverse complement strand
GATCCACCTGTATCCGAATCCGAACTCAGGGAAGTTCAACTTAAGGTACTTAAGTGATGTGTTCAAGTCATTTAATGTACGGGTAATAGATGCCGATGGTCATGTGATCAGGAACTACCAGTTCACGAATTTGGTGTATGGTTCGATCCTGCCGTTTGACTTAAGTTCATTGCCTTCTGCGACGTATATGCTGGAAGTGTACAATGAATTTGACAGGGCGGCATTCAGGGTAGTGATAATGCATTAATGATGTGATGATTTGGTGATGATAAAATTCAAAGCGCTTCATGAAAATGGAGCGCTTTTTTGTTAATAAGAAATAAGGAAGTTGGCTGAACGTTTTTAATATTGTGATCTCGGTGGATTATTGAACTGCAAAACTTTCTTACCTGTCTGCCGTCAGGCAGGTTTCTTATTTATACTTTCTTATTCCTTATTTCCCCTGCTTCGCTAAAGCAAACTGTTTCGCAGGTTCTTATCCGGTATCATTTGCACAAATCTCATTATCTTTAGTTCACACAACCAATACCGGCATGACTGCAAAATGGATCTTCCTTGTTTCGCTTTTATTTTCTGTACCAGGATTCTCACAAACAAAAAAACTCACAGAAAATGACTATGCCCAAAAACCATACTGGATACAGATGATGGATGTAGAGGGTGTGAATTTTACTGAAACCCTGAAAGCTTACGATATTTACTGGCAACATCATAACCTGCCTGAAGAAGAAGGTGACCGTTATACAGGTAAAGCTGGAGCGCAGAAAAAAAAGATATCCAAAAAAGAATTAAAAGAGCGCCGTGAAGGGGCAGCCATGCGTTTTGAGGTGAAAAGATTTCAACATTGGAAAATAAAGAATGAGCCTTTTGTAAAAGAGAATGGCAATATTATGACAGCAGATGAAAGGCTGAAATTCCAACAACAGCATCAATAATAAAATAGAGATGAAGATCACCCGTTTACTGGCCATACTAACCTTATTCTTTTCACTGCCTGTTTTTTCACAGAACTGGATGCAAACCGGCCCGGTGAATTTTCCGGTGAATGTAAGCGGGCAGATCAATGGTATCGGGCGTGTTACGCAGATCAAGTTTCACCCTTCGCTGCCCAATAAATTATACATCACCAGCGCCAGTGGCGGTGCTTATATCAGTAACGATAACGGTAACAGCTGGACGCTGTTGAATACCGATAAATTCCCTTCTACTGCATGTGCATCTATTTGTATTGATTATACTAACGACAATATCATTTATCTCTCTACCGGCGACCCTAATTATTACGGTACTGATTTTGGTATTTATAAGACCACTGACGGTGGCGCTACATGGGCCCCGGCAAATACTACCATCGGTAACCGCATGGCACTTGAAATGCTGATGGATCCTGTGGATCATAATATTGTGGTGGCGGCAACCAATGATGGTATCTGGCGCACGGTGAATGGCGGAACAAATTGGACAAATGTAAAAAGCGGGGGTAGTTTCCGGGACATGAAACGCCGGCCCGGTACCAATACGCTCTATGCCGTTACCCAGTCGCAGTTTTGGATCAGTAATGACTATGGCATCACCTGGAGCCAGGTTAGCACGGGGCTGGTTGTTCCCACAGGTACCGATGGCTTACGTTTAGGGGTAAGCGCAGCAAATAATAATATACTATACCTGCTTGCCAATGGCAATAATGGGGTATTGTTCAAATCAGTTAATGCCGGAACTTCTTTTGTACAAACATATAGCAGCGCCTCACAGTGCATTGTATGCTATAATGCCGACCCGGCAAGTACCGGCCAGGGAAATTACAACCTTGGCATGTGTGCCGATCCATTTGATGCAAATCATGTGTACGTAGTGGCGCACTGCCTATGGGAAAGTAATGACGGTGGAGCCAGCTTTCAGCAAAAGACAGAATGGTATGCGGAATTGCATACCGATCATCACCAGGTAGAAGTAAGTCCCTATGATGTGAACCAGTTATGGAATGTGAATGACGGGGGTGTATGGAAACGTAAGGGAACAAATGATAGTTTGTGGGATGCAAAGAGTGATGGCGTTGGTGCCACAGAGATTTACCAGGCCGCACAAAGCCCGGTCAATAACAAACTTATAAGCATTGGTACACAGGATAACGGGGAATTGTTTTATAATGGTATTTGGAAAACAAACAGGGGAGGTGATTGGGGCAGCAGGGAAGCTTTTGATTATTCGGCAGAATGTACCGTGTATTACCTTGAAGACGGTGAACGGCGCTCCTTTATTCCTTATGGCAGCAGCAGCTCTTATAATAGTCCGTTCGCAGCTACCAATAATTCGAGGATCGCTTTTCATCCTAACCAACCCGACCTTGCCCTTCTTGCAAAGGATACTATCTTTTTAACCACTAACCTCAACGCATCAACGCCTGTATGGGTAAATGTTTTTGCAACAACCAATGCCATCAGGGACCTTTGCATCTCGCCGGCCGATCCAAATATAGCCTATATAATATCCAATAATGGCAAATTCACCCGTATCAGTAACTTATCCGGCACACCCCTGGCCAGTTCTTTTAATACACCCAATTCAACTTCATCACGGGGATCTGTAGCCGCTGTTAAAGGAAATATCAATGTGGTCTATATCAGTTGTAACAATAAAATGTATCGCTCACCCGACCAGGGAACTACCTGGAACGACATTACCTACAATTTACCCGGCACCAATATCCTGAAAATATACCAGGATGATTTCAGCACGGATGAAACAGTGTACGTATGCACGGGCAATAGGGTGTATTCAAAAAATAATGCGGCAACCAGTTGGACAGATATCACTTCAAACCTTCCAGGTATTGCCAATATCACCGATTTTATGATCTTTAACAGTGGCACCGTTGCCAGTAAACTGCGGGTAAGTTATTACGGGCGGGGCGTATGGGAGTATTTGTTGCATCCAGGCTACCCTCCAGTGGCAAATTTCGGCAGCAACAAAACCTATATCTGTCCCGGCCAGTCGGTGCAATTTACGGATGCAAGCGATGGCAATAATCTTGTTTATGCCTGGAATTTCCCCGGGGGCATACCGGCATCTTCTGCCTTGCAGAATCCACTTGTGACCTATCCTACAACTGGCATTTATAGTGTAACCCTAACAGTTACTAATGCAAATGGTTCCAATGCAAAAACAACGACCAATTTTATAATAGTCGGTAATGGAACGCTACAAATTGTCAGCGAGGGATTCCAGGGCACAGTGTTTCCCCCTGTGGCGTGGACCTTACTGGATGGCGGTAATGACGGGGTGAACTGGTACAGGAGTAATGCTGCCGGTGGTTTTGGCAACAGTACGAGGTCGATAGCGTTTGACAATTATAATTATGATGCCCAGGGAAAAAGAGACCAGGTTCGTGTACCCGTTCTTGATATGAGAGGATTTTCTGCAGCCAGGTTAACCTTTGATGTAGCGTATGCACCCTATAGCCTTAATTCTTACCTGGATAGTTTGCTGGTGGGTGTTTCAACCGATTGTGGCAGCAGTTTCACTTATCTCTACAGTAAATACGGAGCCTCCCTTGGAACAGCACCCGTGAATACCGGTAGTACATTTGTTCCCCTGCCCGGGCAATGGCGAAAAGACACGATCTTTTTAAATAATTACCTTTCAACCAATAACCTGTTGATCGCTTTTGAGAACAGGGGACGTTATGGCCAACAACTGTTCATCGATAATATAAACCTGAAGTTAGACCCTACGACAACCTTTACAGTAAATGATTCCACCATTTGCGTAGGCACCAGTGTGAACTTTAGCGATCAGAGCACCGGGCTGGTGAATAGCTGGAACTGGACCTTCGCGGGGGGCACGCCGGCATCCTCCATCCAGCAAAACAATACGGTTACCTACAATACACCGGGGCTTTATAATGTTATATTAACTACAGGCAATGGAAGTGGTACGCAAACAAGAACCAGGACGGGCTATATCAGGGTATTTGCGAATCCTGTTCCGGTGATAACTGCTGTAGGAACCTTACTTACCTGCAGTATAAGCGGGGCTAGCTATCAATGGTACTTAAATAATGTGGTAATCGCCGGGGGCACATCGCAAAGCTATGCTGCCCGGAAAAACGGCGACTATACGGTATCGGTAGTTGATACCAATGGTTGCAATGGTACAGCATTAGCTTATACTGTTTCAGGAATAAAAGACGGCCTCCTGGTATATCCCAATCCTGCGGGAAGCAAGGTCACCATCACCTCCTATAATATTGTGGGGAAAGCCGTAGTTGAAATGTATGCTTCTAGCGGGGCCAAAGTGCTGTATAAAGAAATAACAGACCTCTCGGCAAAAAATGAGGTTGACATCCGTCAACTTGCAGCAGGTTTATATGAATTAAAAATCTCCACCGACAAGGGTGTCTTTATTAAAAAGATCCATCACTATTCTGAAAATTAGCGTTGATACAATTTTTACTTCCGGGATCAGGAATGTTAAATAAGAAAATTACGAAGTGTATTGATGATCTTAGGCTCTTTTAATTATTGAACTGCCCTACTTTCTTATTTCTTATTTGTCATTTCATGTTCTTTACTGTTACTCCTCATTCCTATATCATCTTCCTGATCATCTTCCCAAGCATCATCAACCCATAATCCATATCATCATTCCAGGGTTTTCCAAAACATATGCGGATACAATTTGCATATGTGTTGCCCGAAGAAAATATCTTCCCGGGTACTATAGAGATACCTTGCTTCATGGCTTCGGCGCGGAGTTTAAATGAGTCCACTTTTTTGTTAAGTTCAAGCCAGAGGATAAAACCACCATGAGGGCGGGAGACCTTCGTGTCTTCGGGAAAATATTTGATGATGGCCTGCATATAACGGAGGCATTGCGTATGCAGGGCCCTGCGAAGATTTTTTAAATGGTATTCGTAACGGCCATGCACCAGGTAATGCGCCATAGCTGCCTGGGTTAGGGTAGGACTGCTGATATTCTGTATCCGTTTGAGTTGCCGCACTTCATCAAAGAATTTTCCGGGAAGTACCCAGCCGATGCGATAACCGGGTGAAAGTGATTTGGATAAGGAACAGCAGTGCATCACCAACCCCTTTGTATCGTAGTATTTGCAGGGCCTGGGCCTTGTCTTGCCAAAATATAATTCACCGTAAATATCATCTTCGATCAGTGGAATATTACTGCGGGTGATGATGTCTACCAGTTTCTTTTTATTTTCTTCCGGCATGCAACTTCCCAATGGATTATTGAAATTGGGTACGAATACGCACGCTTTAATAGAGAATTTTTTGATGGCTTTTTGCAATTGATCCAGGTCGAGCCCGGTAACAGGATCAGCAGGGATCTCCACCACTTTCAATCCCAGGCTTTCAATGGCCTGGTAAATACCGAAGTAGGTAGGACATTCCACTGCAACGGTATCACCGTAACGCGTAACCGCTTTTAAACAGATGGAGATCGCCTCTAAGCACCCCGAAGTGATGATCACATCATCCGGTTTGATCTTGCCACCCCAGTTAAAAGCGAGTTTCGCCACCTGTTTGCGCAGTTCAGGATTTCCCTGCGTGTGTTCGTAACCGATACAATGGTCCTTGCTGTTGCGGAGCGCATACACCACCGATTTATTTATTTTGGCTGCCGGTAAAAGGCTGGCATCCGGTACTGCCAGGGCAAAGTTGGTAACGCCTGGTGCGGCGATATCAATATAAATGGAAGCGATCATTTCCTTCACGCTCACTTCATGCGAAAATGTTCCGGGCTGCTGCACGTTGGGCAACTGCGGGAAACGGTGATGGTTGAAGCGTACATAATAACCCGACTTGGGGCGGGCTTCTATCAAACCCCTTCCTTCGAGGTGGTAATAAGCTTGGAATGCAGTACCCATGCTGATCCCGTACTCTTCGCTCAACACCCTTACCGAAGGAAGTTTATCGCCGATGCGCAATACTTCTTCTTCGATCATTTTTTCGATGCCGTCTGATACCTGCATGTAGAGGTGGTCGTCTGAATTCAACTTTGCCATGTGTTCATTGATTTAGATCATGAGGGTATTACTGGGAGTAAAATTAATCTGATATAGTCGAAAATACAATATCTGAATCTGTTTTTTTTGAAAAAGATACACAAATTTTGTATCCGGTTGGTAAGATGGATCATGGACGACAGAGAATCAGGAAAAACCCATTAATAATTGACCACTCATCATTAAACCCATATTTATGGAACTCACCGCGACTATCCCTATCCGTAAGACAACCCACTCCCGCATCAGTGAAGTGGATTTTGACAACCTCGAATTCGGCAAATATGTTTCGGATCATATGCTGGTCTGCGACTATACTAACGGTGCCTGGCAAACGCCGCAGATACTGCCTTACTCCAATCTTTCACTGGCACCTTCTGCACTTGCATTGCATTACGGCCAAACCGTATTTGAAGGCATGAAGGCATTCCGCATGGACGACGGCAGGATCAATATCTTCCGCATGGAAAGGCATTATGAACGTTTTGTGCGTTCGCTCGAAAGGATGTGCATGCAGGTACCGCCGAAAGAGATCTTTGTGGAAGGTTTATTGCAACTGATCGGCCTTGATAAAGCATGGGTGCCCTCACGGCCGGGCAGCGCTTTGTACCTGCGCCCCTTTGTGATCGCATCTGAAGCAAGGTTTGGGGTAAAGATATCCGACGAATACCGTTTTATCATCTTTACCGGCCCCGTGCCATCCTTATACGACCAGCCCATTAAGGTAAAAGTGGAAACCAACTATATCAGGGCGGCAAAAGGAGGAACAGGCTTTGCAAAATGCGGCGGTAATTATGGAGGGGCTTACTATCCCACGCGGCAGGCGAGAATGGAAGGGTACGACCAGGTTTTGTGGACTGATGCAAAGGAGAATAAATTCATAGAAGAATCGGGGATGATGAACGTGATGTTCGTGATCAATGATACGTTGGTAACACCCCCCTTATCCGATTCTATTTTGGACGGGATAACCAGGGATTCTTTATTGACCCTGGCAAGAGAGGTGGGTTATAAAACAGAAGAACGCCCTGTATCGGTGGCAGAGTTGGAAAAAGCGATCGGTGATGGAACCCTCACAGAAGCATTTGGCGCAGGCACTGCTGCTGTTGTAGCTCCCATCAAAACCATCAACATCAATGGTATCGATATGCAATTGCCTGAATATGGACCGGGTAACCTCTTGTACAAGCTAAAACATGGCCTGGAACTGATCCGTAGCGGACAAGAGCCCGACCGGCATGAGTGGAATTTCGTTCTATGAGTGGCGTCTAAACTGAACAATTAATAACCTGGAAAACATTGCTGAAAATAAAATTAA
>JANYIM010000090.1 GCA_025362055.1 Bacteroidota bacterium | reverse complement strand
GCTGAATTTCTATTTTGCTCCAGTGGCGTCGCACACTTCCACGACATCACTTTATTGATCTTTCTTTGTATATTTAAGTTCAAGCCTGATATATGAAAAAGCTATTCCTTCTCATCATTTTATTCTCTGCTAACACTTCATTTTCCCAGACCATTATACAGCGTGATGCTGAAATTGAACAGATGCTGAAAGAAGTATCGGCAGATTCTTTGCAATCTTACATAAAAACACTGGTTGCTTTTGGCACACGCAATACATTGAGTACACAAACCAACCCTACACGTGGTATTGGCGCAGCCCGGAACTGGGTATTGGAACGCTTCAATGAAATGGCAAAACAAGCCGGGGGCCGCCTTAGCGCCAGGATCGATACCACAACACATTACCCGGATGGCTACCGGGTAGACAGGGCCATAATCCTTGGCAATGTATTGGCAACATTGAAAGGGGCCGATCCTGCCGATGATCGCATCTTCATCATCAGCGGGCACCTGGATGCTGTGCGTTCAACCCCTACCGATAGTACGGGCGACGCACCCGGCGCCAATGATGATGGTAGTGGCACAGCCGCTGTTATAGAATGCGCACGTATCATGAGCAAACATAGTTTCCCTGCTACGATCATTTTTGTTGCCGTAAGCGGCGAAGAACAAGGCTTGCTAGGTTCCGATTTCATGGCTGAAAAAGCGAAAAAAGAAAATTGGAACATTGAAGCCGTGCTCAATAATGATATCATCGGAAGCAACACCAGCAATGAGACCGGTATCGCCGATAATACCAGGGTACGGGTATTCAGTGAAGGCCTGCCTGCATTTGAAACGGAAAAAGTAGCAGCGAATATCAGGAACCAGGGTTTGGAAAATGATGGAAAATCCCGTCAGCTTGCCCGATATATAAAAGAAACCGGGGAGCGCTATATCCAAAATCTTGAAGTGGTGATGATCTACCGTAACGATCGGTTTTTCCGGGATGGCGACCACACTCCATTCGTTCAAAGAGGCTATGCCGGCATCCGCATCACACAGATAAATGAAAATTATACCCAGCAACACCAGAATATAAGGATAGAAAATAATATTCAATACGGCGACCTTGCGGCGAATATCGATTATGAATACCTCCGGAAAAACACCTGCCTTAACCTGGTTAACCTGGCCAATCTCGCCAAAGCACCATCCATGCCCGATTCCGTGAAGATGGACATGACAAAAAGGTTATCCAACTCTACTTACCTGAACTGGAAGGCGCCTAAGTCCGGTAAGGTAAAAGGATATTATGTATTGGTAAGAGAAACCACCAGTGCTTTCTGGCAAAAAAAAATATTCACAGTTGAAATGGAAATGCGTTTGCCTTTTTCAAAAGATAATTATTTTTTTGCAGTACAAGCTGTTAATGATGCGGGCAATGAAAGCCTGCCGGCTTTGCCCAGGTTTGGGCCACTCCCTAAATTGAGCAAGTAAACAGTTCTTATTTTTTTATACCCGGTATTACATGATCATGATCCGTAAGGGAACAGCTCACGAACAATAATTTATGAAAATGGCGATCATAAAGTGCAGTGAATATTAATGACAAAGTCCCCCGGAAATCCGGGGGACTTTCATGCTCAACACTTTAACTACTATTTTTTTGTCTTGCTAGTTACCTCTATGTCTCCGTTGCTGTAACATTTCAGGCTTAAAGCCTGTTTACTGTTCTCGGCGGTGATGTAGTAACTGGTCTGCCCTTCAAAGTTTAGTTCATAAGCGTGTTCCGAAATAGTATATTCGAAATACTTTTTGGCAAGTTCCAGCGACACTGACAAAGGTATTTGCGCCGATGCGATCTTCCTGGAAGTTCCTACCAGTTCCCCTTCTTCATTGTAGGCCGCATCAATGCTAACATCATTGAGCTGGAATGATGCAAAATAAAAATCGCTGATCTTCTCCCAATTAACCTGTTTGGCTTTGGAAAAATCGGTTTCAAATGCTGCTTTTACTTTGGCAGTCACATTGTCGCCATCCATTGCAAAAGAGCTGGTGGCAAACAGCATTACGATCGCTGTTAAAACGGTTGCAAACTTTTTCATAACTATACTTTTTAATTTAAAAAATGGCTACCCATGGCTGGCAGCACGATTACAACACAAATGTAGCAGGGTGCATCAAGAACCAAAAGCAGAAAGGGAGCGACAACGTTAATGGAAGTTAAACCCGTGACAAGTGGTAATGGGAAACAGGTAAGGGCAGTGCACGATGTCCCTAAAACACTGTACAGGAAAGGCTTTACGCTTTTTTCTTAATGAAATACTAAAAAATGAGTTGGTACTGTTAAAAAGTAAAAATGGTTGAGCCATAATAATTTGGCAAAGTTCAGAACTTTGCCAAAGTTTGTACCATGAACTATCTGGCACACGCTTATCTTTCTTTTCAGCAACCGTCAATACTGGCGGGCAATATGATCAGTGATTTTGTAAAGGGCAAAAAGCAATTTGATTTTTCTGCCGGTATTCAAAAAGGCATTCAATTGCACAGGGCAATTGATAATTTCACGGATACACATCCGGCAACACAACGCTTAAAAATATTCTTCCGGCCGCATTATCGTTTGTATGCCGGCGCCTTTACCGATGTGGTGTATGACTATTTTTTAGCCAATGATAAAAACGAATTTGCTTCTCCCGAAGCATTAAAAATATTTAGCTCCGCCACTTATACAATGCTTGCAGAATATCTTCCGGCGCTGCCGGGCAACTTTCAAAAAATGTTCGTTTACATGAAAGCACAGGATTGGTTGTATAATTACAAGAAAGAATGGCTGATCGAAAAAAGTTTTTTGGGGCTCGAACGCCGGGCTGTTTACCTTAAGGAGTCGGGCATCGCATTTATAGTATTTAGCGAGCATATTGCCGAAATGCAAACCTGTTATAACGAATTTTTTCCCGAGCTAAAGCATTTTGCCACCCATCAATTACAAGGCTTATTGAACGCCTGATTCCATTATCTTTGAAAAAAAAATTTTATGAAGAAGTTTCTTTTAACACTGGCCATTTTTTGTTTCGCTGCAGCCGCATTTGCCCAGGTAAAATTTCCGCCATTGGATAAATCGCCGATGGACATGAGTTATTGTCCCAATAGCTACCCGGTGCTTAAGATACAGGATAAAATCACGGACCCACTGGTAGCAAGAGTAGTTTACAGTCGCCCGCAAAAGAACGGGAGGACGATATTCGGCGAGCTGGTGGAATATGGTAAAGTATGGCGCCTGGGAGCCAATGAAGCGACAGAGATCGAATTTTTTAAGACAGTAAGAATAAATGACAAGAAAGTTAAAAAGGGCCGTTATACTTTGTACTGCATTCCGTATACGGATAAATGGACGCTCATCATAAATAAGGAAACAGATACCTGGGGTTCATTCAAATACGATGAAAAGAGAGACCTGCTTCGTATGGACCTTCCCATTCAAAAGCAAACAGATATTCTTGATGCATTTGTAATGGCTTTTGATAAAACCACTACAGGTTATAATTTGAATATTGCATGGGATGATATAAGGGTCAGTCTGCCAATCGTTTACTAAAACCGGGAAGTCTCCTTATTTAATACCCTTCCTTCATACGCTCAGTTTTTTTGCAGATATTTACAGTATGTGTGGAATTGCCGGCATCTTAATATCAACTAAGGCGACTGAAGTCATAAAAACTTCAGCTGCCTTACATCACCCGGTTTTACGCCATCTTAAAAAAATGACCGATACCCTTGCGCATCGCGGTCCTGATGGCGAAGGCATGTGGAATAATGCAGGAGGGAATGTTTTTCTGGGGCACCGGCGTCTTGCTATCACTGATCTTAGTTCCAATGCAGCACAACCCATGCATTTCAGTAACCGTTACACAATCATTCATAACGGGGAGATCTATAATCATATTGAATTAAGGAAAACATTACAACAGCGAGGATATACTTTCCGTTCCCAATCTGATACAGAAGTGATCTTAGCCGCATACGATCACTGGAAAGAAAATTGCCTGCAACAATTTGACGGCATGTTTGCGTTCGCCATATGGGATGAGAAAGAACAGCAGCTTTTTGCAGCGAGGGACCGTTTTGGAGAAAAGCCATTCTATTATTACCAGGATGAAGAACACCTTGTCTTTGCCAGTGAGATGAAAGCGTTGTGGGCCATTGGTATAGAAAAATGTACCAATGAAAAAATGCTGCTGAATTATATCACCATCGGGCATGTTCAGAATTCAATGGATAAAGAACAGACTTTTTTTGAGAATATTTATTCGCTCCCCCCCTCGCATTATTTACAGTTCAATGCTGCAACTTTTAAATTAACGATCAATAAATACTGGAGTCTCAATAAAGAATTAAAGAATGATATTTCTGCAGCTGATGCCATTGAAAAATTCACAGAATTATTCAATGGTTCGGTTAAGCGGAGATCACGAAGCGATGTAGCCGTAGGAACCTCCCTGAGTGGTGGGTTGGACAGTTCCTCAATTGTATCAACGATCAAAGGGCTATCGACCAGCGGCGACCGGCTAGCGGCTTTTTCAGCCGTCTTCCCTGGTTTTGAAAAAGACGAGTCGGAATATATTCAATTGGTAGCAGGTAAATTTGGTGTCGAAAATTTTCAGGTGCACCCAACTGCGGAAGGGCTAATAAAAGATTTCGAAAAACTTTGTTACCACCAGGAAGAACCCTTTCAATCTTCCGGTATCTATGCCCAATACAAAGTTTGTGAACTGGCCAAATCACAGCAGGTAAAAGTTTTATTGGATGGGCAGGGCGCCGATGAAATACTGGCCGGTTATCCAAGATATATTCATTGGTACCTCCAGGAAGTGTTGAGCAGGCATAAATTAGGGGCTACACAAATGGAAATAAAAGCACTGCAAAAAAACAAGCAGCCGTTTCGCTGGAATTTCAAGAATTTCTTAGCAGCTTTTCTTCCGGCTCATGCAGCAATACAACTCGAAAAAAACGAATACCATCAAACCATCAGGAACCCTTATATCAACAAGGATTTTCTCAGGTCGCAGTCGGGCCGCGAATGGGAAGGATTTCATAAACCCATTGTTACCAAACTCAATGATATCCTTTATTTTAATACTGCCGAAATGGGATTGGAAGAATTGTTGCGTTTTGCAGACAGGAACAGCATGGCACATGGTACAGAGTTGCGCCTGCCATTCTTAGATCATGAGTTGGTGGCATTTATTTTTTCTTTGCCTGCCCAATTTAAGATCCACGAAGGCTGGACAAAATGGTTATTGCGGCAGGCAATGGCAGAAAAGTTGCCTCAAGAGATCGTCTGGCGCACAGATAAGGTTGGCTATGAACCCCCTCAACAGCAATGGATGCAAAATGTTGTTTTGCAAGACTATATCCATGAAGCCAGGAAAAAGCTGGTGAATGCAAAAATATTGTCAAAGAAAGTGTTGGATAAGAAGATCGAACCCAGGTCGGCCTATACTGAAAACAATTTTGACTGGAGGTATTTATGTGCCGCACAAATAATATGAAGAACCCTTCTGAACTTTGCTCATTTCCTGGCGGGAACCTAAAGGGGAATTGATCGGGGTGAAAGGGTTCTTTTAATATTATGGCACCCAATAAAAATTAATTACTCACCTTTGCATTTCAATTTTTAAATAACTCAATAAAATATACGATGAAGCTTGCTACTAAATTCATTCATGCGGGAGCAGCCCCCGACCCAAGTACAGGGGCTATTATGACCCCCATTTACCAAACCAGTACATATGTGCAGGAGGCCCCTGGTAAAAACAAGGGATATGAATATGCCCGCAGCCAAAACCCTACCCGTAAAGCATTGGAAGACGCATTGGCCATTATTGAGAACGGCAAATTTGGCCTGGCTTTCAGCAGTGGTGTAGCCGCCACCGATAGTGTGATAAAATTACTGAACCCGGGTGATGAAGTGATCGCAGCCAATGACATGTATGGCGGCAGTTATCGTTTATTCTCAAAAGTTTGGGAGCGTTATGGGATAAAATTTGTTTATGTTGATACCTGCAATACCGAAAATGTAAAAACTGCCATAACCGCCAACACAAAACTGATCTGGCTTGAAACGCCTTCTAATCCATTGATGAATATTACAGACATTTCATCCGTAGCTGCTATTGCAAAAAAAGCAGGTGCTTTATTATGTGTTGACAATACGTTCGCATCACCCTACTTACAGAACCCGTTAGACCTTGGAGCAGATATTGTAATGCATTCATCCACAAAATACCTTGGTGGCCATAGCGATGTGATCCAGGGCGCTTTAATGATGAATGATGCAACATTAAGAGAAAAATTATATTTTATTCAGAAGAGCTGTGGCGCCGTACCGGGCCCCATGGATTGTTTTTTAGTGCTGCGGGGAATAAAAACCCTTCATGTGCGGATGAAACAACATTGCGAGAACGGGCATGTGATCGCTCATTTCCTGCGCAAGCATCCCAGCGTAGATAAAGTGTATTGGTGCGGCTTTGCCGATCATCCCAACTACGATATCGCTAAAATACAAATGAGGGCCTTTGGAGGAATGATGAGCTTTACATTAAAGGATGACAGTGCTGCAGCAGCCATGAAAGTTTTATCTTCTACACAATTATTTTCATTAGCCGAAAGCCTTGGTGGCGTTGAGTCCCTGATCAATCACCCCGCCAGCATGACGCATGCAAGCATTCCAAGGGAAGAACGGATCAAAAACGGGTTATCCGATGGATTAATAAGATTGAGTATTGGCATTGAAGACGCAGATGACCTTGTAGAAGACCTGAAGCAAGCCATTGGATGATGTACAAAATGAAAAAGGATCTTAAAGAATTTTTAGACAAGAAGGTGGAAGAATACAATCAACCTACTTTCATTGCCAATGATCCCATTTCTATACCCCGCCGCTTTTCCAAAAAACAGGACATTGAAGTAGCCGGATTTTTCGCCGCCATATTTTCCTGGGGAAGCCGTACTACCATTATCAATAAAAGCAGGGAGCTATTACAATCAATGGATAATTCGCCGTATGCTTTTTGCATGACTGCGGGCCCGGCCGAATTAAAAAGATTACTTGGCTTTAAGCACAGGACCTTTAATGCAACAGACCTTCTCTATTTTATTGAATTTTTTAAATCTCATTACTCCATCCATGATTCGCTGGAAATTGCATTTACGAAAGGAATGAATAAAAAAGATGGGACGATCGAAAATGGATTAAACGCTTTTTATCGTCATTTTTTTTCTTTGCCGGATATTCCCCAAAGAACAAGGAAGCATATTGCTGCTCCCGATAAAAACTCTTCCTGCAAAAGGTTGAACATGTTCTTGCGATGGATGGTGCGTAATGATAACAGAGGAGTTGATCTTGGTATATGGAAAAACATTTCGCCTTCACAATTGATTTGCCCCGTAGATGTGCACGTAGCAAGGGTTGCCAAACGGTTAAACCTGTTGCAACGTACACAAACCGACTGGCAGGCCGCCCTTGAGCTAACTGATTATTTGCGTACATTGGACCCGGCTGACCCGGTTAAATACGATTTTGCTTTATTTGGAATAGGGGTGATGGAAAGTGATCGAAAATTAAAATGACCTCCCAGGTGGATACTACTGAATTGTTACAAGGTTTAAATAAAGACATGGCAATTGCATTGCCGGAAAATATCTCTATTGAGGAATTAAAAAAACAACTGTCCATCCACATCAACCATCTTATAAAAAATGATTTTGAAAAACTAATTACCTACCTGTACCGGGTAGACGTAAGAGAGCAGAAATTAAAATCATTACTACAACAATTCCCGGGCGAAGATGCGGGGAATATCATCGCCGGGCTGATCATTGAACGGCAGCAGCAGAAAATAAAAACCCGTCAGCAATTCAGCCAGCGGGATAATGATTTAAGTGAAGAAGAAAAATGGTGGTGAATTGGGCTGGCCTTGAGGCCAGGCTTTATTTAAACATAAGCTCCTGCACTTTTCCCTTATCCTCTTTTTCTTTTTTCAGGTCGAACATGGTACCAAATACATGATCCCATAAAGTAGAACTAACGCCAAAGCCTAACTCGGTATTTTTATAATGATGTAAATGATGGTTGCGCCATAAGGGTTTCATCCATTTAAACGGGGGGTTCCATGCATGGATAGCATAATGCATCGAACCATAGATCAGGTATCCCAGCATAAATCCGGGGAAAAATGCAAATACATAATTACTGGCACCGAATAATTCACTTATAAGAAACATCAATGAGAATATAGTGGAAGCAAGTATCAGGCTTGGTACCGGCGGCATGAACAAGCGTTCTTTATCCCTCGGGTATTCATGATGATTGCCATGAATGATATAAACGATCTTCATCGCCCTTTCACTTTCAGCCAGATAATGAAATGCAAAACGGTGTATCGTGTACTCAAATAAAGACCAGGTGAACATCCCCCCTAAAAAAGTAAGTACGATACGCAATGTATTCATCTCTAACCTTGCACTGCTATAATACAGCATCAATCCAATAATAGGCAGGTACACCCCCCATATTACAAGCGGGTGCGTTTTGGTGAGGTACTCCAGGTACTGGTTCTTAAACAACTGGGCCTGACCCTTATTATGGATCTTTTCAAATTTCATCGTAAGTATAAAGGTTTCCGGAACAAAATTAATAATTCAATCGAAAAAAAAGCACTCCGTTAATAATATTTAAGGAATTTTTTATTAGCTATTTTTGACTTCCAAATTACGACATATGAAGTTAGTTACCTATTTAAATGACGGGCGCGACCAGCTGGCCATACTGGTAGATGGCAAATTGTACCCTACGGACTCTTTGCATCCCGATCTGCCCATCAGTATGGCAATGCTTTTGAACTACTGGGAGGATATCATGCCCATGGCAAGGGCTATAGAACACAGGATCAAAGAGGGTTCTGCAAAAAATGCACGCTCCATTCCCCTGGCAGATGCCGAGTTGTTAGCCCCGGTTCCTCACCCCACCAGTTGCAGGGATGGGTATGCTTTTCGCCAGCATGTAGCCGCAGCAAGGCGCAACCGTAAAGTGGATATGATACCTGAATTTGACCAATACCCCATTTTTTATTTTACCAACCACAACAGCATTCAGGGGCCCGGCGATATTATTTGCATGCCCGATCATTTTGAAAAACTGGATTTTGAACTGGAAGTGGCGATCGTTATCTGCAAACCCGGAAGAAATATCCCCGCAGCTGAAGCAGATGAATATATTGGCGGACTGATGATCATGAACGATATGAGTGCAAGAAGGTTGCAGATGGAAGAAATGTTATTGAATCTTGGGCCCGCAAAAGGAAAGGATTTTTCTACTGTCATTGGCCCGATGCTGGTAACGCTGGATGAGCTGGAACAATATGAAGTGCCTTGTAAAGAAAATCATACCGGTAAGGCATGGAATCTAGAAATGAAATGTTGGGTGAACAATGTGGAAGTTAGCGCAGGTAATTTGAGCGATATGGACTGGACCTTTGCAGAGATCATTGAGCGCTGTAGTTATGGTGTTGACCTGATGCCCGGCGATATCATTGGAAGTGGCACAGTTGGTACCGGCTGTTTTTTAGAATTGAATGGCACCGGTAAATTAAATGATCCCGATTATAAAGAACAATGGTTACAGGAAGGTGATATTGTTGACATGGAAATTGACGGGTTGGGAAAGTTAAGTAATACGATTGTCAGGGATGAAAGTGATTTTTCAATTTTAGCTTTGAAGAAAATATAGAACAAAGATTTTTATGCTCATTACATTAAAGGATATTAAACCAGCTGATGCCCAAAATTATTTGCAGCACGCTATTGCGCCACGGCCGATCTGTTTTGCGTCTACCATTGATGCCTCCGGGAATATTAACCTGAGCCCATTCAGTTTTTTTAATTTGTTTTCTTCTAACCCGCCGGTGGTAATTTTTTCACCGGCAAGAAGGGTAAGGGATAATACTACCAAACATACCTTGCAAAATGTGCTGGAGGTTCCGGAAGTGGTCATCAATATTGTTGATCATGATATGGTGCAGCAGGTAAGCCTTAGCAGCTGCGAATTCTCAAAAGATGTGAATGAGTTTGAAAAAGCAGGATTCACCATGCAACCTGCTACGATGATAAAACCTCCCATGGTAAAGGAGAGTAAAGTAAAAATGGAATGCAAAGTGATCGAAATAAAACCCTTGGGTACAGGAGGTGGCGCAGGTAACCTCGTCATTTGCGAAGTGTTGTGCATGCACATTGATGAAAGCATATTGAATGAGCAGCATATGATCGATCAAACAAAACTGCACCATGTGGCCAGATTGGGCGGCGACTGGTATTGTAAAGTAGATGAAACAAATTTATTTAAAGTAGCCAAGCCCAATACACAATTGGGTATTGGCGTAGATGCCTTACCGGAAGCTATCCGTAACAGTAAGATATTAACAGGCAATAACCTGGGGCAACTGGCTAATGTAAATGAACTGCCTTTTGTTGATCCAACTTTTAATGATGATAAATTAAAGAATATCATTCAATACTATTCCATCAATCCCGATGAAATGGATATAGAACTCCAGCGTTATGCGAAAGAGTTATTGGAGGCCGGTAAGGTAGCATCAGCCTGGCAGATATTGTTGGCAGATACTTAAACCAGTTACCACTTCTGCCCAAAAACTTTTTTCAACAGGTCCGTGGTCCTTGCAACAATATTCTGGCGAATATTTTTTTCTTCCTTTGCTACGAGGTCAAATAACGCACTGGTGGCTTTGCCGGTTACAAAACCGGGCAGGTCGGGATTCAGTTTTTTAAACGTAGTAGGAAAATCGTTATACCTGGTAACCACATCTCCATAGTATTTGGTCGCTTCCACTTTATCCAGTGAAGATTTGATCACCGGCATAAACGCGGCAATTAATTTATCAGTTGTCTTCTCCCTGAAAAAATGTGTAGCGCTGGTATCACCGTTCCTTACCAGGCCAATGGCGTCACTTAGTGTCATGCTCTTAATGGCATCCACAAAAATGGGTTTGGCAAAACCGGCCGCATCTTCTGCACCGCGGTTAATTTGCAGGATGGCCTTGTCAACCATTTTACCAAGGCCCAGGTCACGCAAGGTATTCTCGATCTTCTTTGCATCCGGTGGCAGTAATATCTTATAAAAAGCGTCTTTGAAAAAACCATCCTCTTTGTTCAATTGCAATACAGCTTTTACAAGGCCCTGACTCAGCGCTTCTTTAATACCCTGCCCGGCTTCGTCTTCTGTTAGTCCGCCCACCTGTGGTAATTTATTAATGACATCACACCCATATAACAGGGAAGAAACCAGTACTGCAATAAATAATCTTTTCATTTTGTAGAATTTGTTAGAATTAAATATAGGAAGTTTTGCATCAAATTTTAGCTTTAAGGCCGGCAAACAAACAAATCAGTTGCATATGGTATCTTTGCAGCCTCCCACAAGGGAAGTAAAGAACAGTAATATGAGTACACAGCATTTATCTGAACAGGAGGTCATCCGCAGGGAAAAATTAGCAGAGTTGAATAAACTAGGCATTGATGCCTACCCGGCAGCATTGTATCCGGTTAATACAACATCTGTTTACATAAAAGAGAATTTTAAAGGCGATGAGAACAAGGATGCGTTCGCAGATGTATGCATCGCAGGCCGCATCATGAGCGTACGCGATATGGGTAAGGCCAATTTTGCGGTGTTGCAGGATAGTGTTGGTAAGATCCAGTTTTATATCAAGCAGGATGATATTTGTGCAGGAGATGATAAGACATTGTATCAAACAGTTTGGAAAAAATTAATTGACATCGGGGATATCATCGGCATCAAAGGTTATGTGTTCACTACCAAAACAGGCGAGACTTCCATACATGTTAAAGAATTCACCATTCTTACCAAATCATTGCGCCCCTTACCGATCGTTAAAGAAAAAGATGGCGAATCTTTTGATGAAGTGACAGATCCCGAATTTCGTTACAGGCAACGTTATGCCGACCTGATCGTAAACCCTGCGGTAAAGGAAACCTTCATCAAGCGTACAAAAATGATGAATGCCATCCGCGAATTTTTAAATGAGCGTGGTGCCCTTGAAGTGGATACGCCAGTTTTGCAAACCATACCGGGAGGTGCGGCAGCAAGGCCTTTCACTACACATCACAATGCCCTGGATATGCCCATGTACCTGCGCATTGCGAATGAATTGTATTTAAAAAGACTGATCGTTGGAGGCTTTGAATGGGTATATGAATTTAGTCGCAACTTCCGTAATGAAGGGATGGACCGTACGCATAATCCTGAATTTACCGTACTGGAATTTTACGTGGCCTATAAAGATTATGAATGGATGATGGAAACAACAGAGCAACTGTTGGAAAAGGCCGCCATCGCTACAAACGGAAACACAAAAGTTATGGCGGGCGAAAAAGAAATTGATTTTAAGGCCCCTTATAAAAGAGTGACCATGTATGATGCCATCCGGGAACATACGGGTTTTGATATTTCCACAATGAACGAAGCCGGAATAAGGGATGTGTGCAGGCAATTACATATTCATGCTGATGAAAAATGGGGCAAGGGGAAACTGATCGATGAAATATTCGGCAGTAAATGTGAAAGTAATTATGTACAACCAACATTTATAACCGACTACCCGGTAGAAATGAGTCCGCTTACCAAAAAACATCGCAGCAAAGCCGGGTTGGTAGAGCGTTTTGAGTTGATGTGCAATGGCAAGGAAATTGCCAATGCCTATAGTGAGTTAAATGACCCCATTGAGCAACGCGAACGTTTTGAAGAACAAACCAGGTTAATGGAACGGGGTGATGATGAAGCCATGTTCATTGACCATGATTTTTTGCGGGCATTGGAATATGGTATGCCTCCAACCAGTGGTATTGGTTTTGGCATCGACAGAATTTGCATGCTATTGACCGATCAGCATTCTATTCAGGATGTATTATTCTTCCCGATGATGCGGCCTGAGTACAGGGCCGAATAAAATAAATACTAGTATGAAAAAAAACCTGTTGGTATTTTTTTCTTTTGCTTTTTCTACGGCATTATATGCCCAGCAAAAAACAACCTGTTTAATAAAAACGGCGCTGGGTGATATTACCATTGAGCTGTACCCTGCAAAAGCGCCAATAACTGTTGCCAATTTCCTGAAATATGTTGACGCGCATTTATACGACAGTAGTTCGTTCTTTCGTGCCGTTACATTAAATAACCAGCCAAATAACCCGGTAAAGATCGAAGTGATCCAGGGCGGTAACATGGATTCAACAAAAGAATTTGCCCCTATTCCGATAGAAACTACACAGCAAACCGGCTTACTTCATAAAGACGGCATTGTTTCCATGGCAAGGGGTGCTCCGGCATCAGCTACCTGCAGCTTTTTCATCTGCATCAATGATCAACCTTCATTGGACTATGGTGGCAAACGAAACCCAGATGGGCAAGGCTTTGCAGCTTTCGGCAAAGTGATCAGGGGAATGGATATTGTAAAGAAGATACAACAGCTTTATCCCGGCCAGAGCCAGTATTTTAAACCCCCGGTAACTATTCTTTCGATTGTACGGATTCATTAACTCCCGGATTTTTTTAGGAGGAGATGTTTTTTACTGAATTTCCCATTCATCAAATTGTATTGACCTTTTCTCTCAAAAAAACTATCTTACCACCCAATTTAAAAAATCAGTCAACATGATACAATCTGCAAAAAAAATTGCTGCAATTATTTTATTGACAGCAGTTAGTTTCTCTGTTGAGGCACAAAAAAAGGACCTGACAGATGACCAGTATTTCAAAAGCAATTTCAAAGGCATCACCAATGCATTGCCATTTGTAAGTAAATGGATAGATGACAGTCATTTTTTGCTGAAAAGAGACAGCAAGAATTATGTGGTCGATTGCAAGGCAGGAACTGAAAGAGATGCCACGGATGCTGATACAAAAACTGAAGACAAAACCGAAAAGGCTTCAGCATATCTTAAGGCTGGTGACATTTATGCAAAAGTAAATGGCACGGAAATACAACTTACTAATGATAAGGACAAAAAGCTGAATCCAACGATTAGTCCCGATGGTAACTATGTAGGTTACACGAAGAATAATGACCTTTATACGATCAATATCAGCACAAAAAAAGAAACAAGGATAACAACCGATGGCAGCGATGTTATTTTGAATGGCTATGCAAGTTGGGTATATACAGAAGAGATCTTAGGGCGTCGTTCGCAATACCGTTCTTTCTGGTGGAGCCCCGATAGCAGGCACCTTGCATTTTTCAGGACAGATGATTCCCCGGTGCCGGTGTACACCATCACCGATGGTACAGGCCAGCATGGTTTGGTAGAAAAAGAACGTTATCCAAAAGTAGGCGACCCAAATCCGCAGGTAAAGATCGGGATCGTTGCTCCCGATGGCGGCAATATCGTTTGGGCAGATTTCAATGATAAGGATGACCAGTACTTTGGCGCACCTTATTGGAACAACGATGGCAGTGCCTTATGGGTGCAATGGATGAACCGCTTACAGGATAATTTAAAACTATGGTCAGTTGATCCTGCAACTGGTGCAAAGAGAGAATTGTATAATGAAAATCAAAAGACCTGGATACAACTGGAAGATGGTTATGAGCGCCTGCATTTTTTAACCAGCAGCAAGGGTTTTATTTTGGAGAGCGACAAAACAGGATGGAATCATTTGTACCTGATGGACATGAATGGAAAAGAAATAAACCCGATCACCAGTGGAAAATTCACAGTATTGAATATTTCCTGGACGGATGAAAAAAATAATATCATTTATTTCACGGCAAGGAGCAGGGAAAATACTGCAAGAACGGATCTGTATCGGGTGGATATGAGTGGAAAAAACCTGCAACGCCTCACCTTTGGAGAATATAACCATACGAGTATTAATCTTTCTCCGGGAGGTTCTTATTTCGTCACTACTTATTCCAATTCATCAACGCCTAATAAAATGACATTGGTAAGTAATAAAGGAAAGATCATTAAGGAACTGGGCGATAGCAAGGGAGAAGAATTTGATAATTATAATCTTGCTAAAACGGAATTACTACGCGTAAAAAGTGATGATGGCCTGTACGATCTCCCCATGAAAGTAACCTGGCCGGTGAATATGGATAAGAATAAAAAATATCCTGTCCTTATTTCGATCTATGGAGGCCCTAATGCAGGAACTGTATGGGATACCTGGGGCCTTAGTGGTAACCAGCAATGGTATGCCAGGGAAGGTTTGATCCAGGTGAACATGGATCACCGTGCCAGCGGGCATTTTGGCAAAGAAGGCGTGAACTATATATACCACAACCTTGGTTATTGGGAAATGAAAGATTATAGCACTATGGTAAAATGGCTGATCGCTAACGGCAATGCAGACCCGACAAAGATCTGCATCACTGGTTTTAGTTATGGCGGTTATATGAGTTGTTATGCACTTACTTATGCCAGCGATGTTTTTACACACGGCATGGCTGGTGGCAGTGTAACAGACTGGAGTTTTTATGATACCCACTATACCGAAAGATACATGGGTACGCCCGCCAACAACCCGGAAGGTTATAAAACAAGTTCAGTTTTAAATTATACAGATAAGTATAAAGGCATGTTACAGATCGTACACGGGGTTATTGATGATAATGTGCACATGCAAAACAGTTTGCGCCTGATCGATAAACTGGAAGATGCCAAAAAGGATTTTGAGTTCATGATCTATCCCGGCGGAAGACACGGGTGGGGTGGTAATAAAGGAACGCATTTTCAAAACCTAAAGACCAAATTCATTTATAAATACCTGCTGGAAAAACCAGTACCAGCATCCATGATAAGATAAACAGATCGTTTTCATAAAAAATAAACCCCGGAGACCCGGGGTTTATTTTTTACTCTTATTTATTCTTCTTCAGCTTATTTTTTGCAGTCAGGTAATCAAGGAAATAGATCACTTTTATTGAAAAACTTTTGAGTTGCGGGATACTGGTAGTAGCGCTAAGGTTTTTTATATAATTTTTTTCGAATTGATTACTGCTTGTTTGTGCAAGGTCTTTCCACGCAATATTGATGAAGCTTCCCCTTGCGAATTCCCAGGTAAATAACATATCTGCGCTAAAATAATTGAAGTTTTGGTTTACGTTCCTGTCAGAGGTGGCCTGGACCAGGTTGCCTTCGGGAGTCAACGAATAAAATTGTCGTGCGTCTACTTTGCTCCAATAATGTCTTATGTGCAAAGAAAGTCCGATCTTATTGCTGAAGTTGTATTTGAAATTCAATATGTTCTCGGTGCTGATCACATTCCTTCTTGTAAAAAGAATTGAATCATAAAGCGGTCCCCTGCCCAAGATGTCAGCTACATTGTATGCCCAGCCCGGTTGGTTCCAGCTATTATTAACGGTCACCGAATGATCCACAGAGAACTTACTGCTGAAACGGATCTTTCCAAACAGGTTGTAATTGAAACTGGTGCGCTTGAATACCCCGCCCATACCGGTGAACAGGTTGCCACCCCAGGATAATTTTTTAGTATTGTTACTGTTCCACCACACATTCACTCCCCAATTTCCTTTATTGTGAAATACCCTTCCAAAATCCCTTGGTTCATAAAAGTCGTTGTAGTCAGACCCCCAATTCATACTTGCTCCAACGTACCACAATTTTTTTGTTTGCCCGTTTAAGTTAACATTGCCTCCTGTATTCTCAAACATCCGCGCTTTCCCTTTGTATAGATCGATGGGAGTAACGAGGCGGCTGTAATAAGAATTGAAATTCAGGTATAGGTTATTATACCAGCCTTTGGGTTTTGTCCAGTTGTAGCCCATCCACAATGAATTGTCCATGCTGTTGTTATTAGTAAAATAACCCATGTCGCTCTTATCAAACTTATCATTGGAAAAGTCTTGCGATAAATTGAAATTAAAGCGGCCACTTACCTTTCCGAAATAAATGCTGTGTGCATATCCTGTTACAGCTTTTGGTGTTTCACCATAAATATTGCTTATCGTCACATTTCCCCCAATATTCCAGGTGTTTTTCTTATCGAAGAAATCAAAAAGGCCCGCAGTTACATTTGCATCTCTGTACTTACCTTCTCTCAGCACGTTGGTATTCACTAACGAAACACTACTGTTATGTTTGAGGCTTTGGTTAATAACTAAAATATTATAGTTTGTCAATGGCATATTTTCCAACTGGTAGGTTTCTCCTGTGCTCTTATTTAGAACGGTTGCATACTGCGGTTTAGTTATTGCATTTAACATGCCAATGCCCAGGCCTTGTTGGGTGCGCCCACTGATCTTCGTTGCGTTAACAACTTTGGCTTGCGGAGGATCTTCGATGAGAGAATCCGGCGACGATAAACTGTAATATTTATGTAAGCTCGGCTCTAATCCTATGCGCCTGCTATAAAAAAGATTGCCTTTGTTGAACAGTTCGGTTCCTTCGGTAAAAAAAGCCCTGTTTTCATTGAATTTTTGCTCAAATGGAGATAAGTTCAATATCCTGTTATCACTTTGCACCTGGCCAAAATCCGGTATCAGTGTCATGTCTAACGTGAACGCCTGGTTGATACCGTACTTCACATCCATGCCACCATTTACCTGGGTAGAGGTCTTGCTTTTTCCGGCAGGAGCATTCCCGTCATTAATAAAGTAGGAAGAAAAATAAGGTGAGAATTGCAGCCTTAGCGGTGGCTTTAGGTCTTCTAAACCGCTCAACGTTCCCTCCTGTGTTAAAAAGCCATTCACATTGGGGTTTATTTGTTGCCAGAATAACTGTTCGCCGCTTTTTTGTCTTCGCCGGACAATGTTCAATCCCCAATCCTGGATCTTTTTATTGCCGAAGCGAATGGCAGAGTAGGGAATGAACATTTCAAAACTCCAACCATTGCTGTTTATTTTTGCAGCGCTCTGCCAAACGGCATTCCAACTAAAATCTTCACTGTTGCCATTGTTGTTCGGCGATACTTTGGCGTCCATTTGTTCTCCAAGTGGCGTTACAAAATATTCAAATGCATTTAATTTATCCTGGTAAGTATCAAATACAACACCCAGGAAATCATTACTGCCAAAACCATCCCGCCCGATCAACTCGGAAGAGATACTGTCTTTGGTTTTTTCATTAAGATTGCCACCAATGTATATCCCTTCATTATTATACATGAAGTATACATGGGTGGAATTAACGGAACTCTCTTCTTTAAAAGGCGTAGGCCGCAAAGCAATGAATTTATCTGCCTCAGGTGCGGTTTTCCAGGCAGGTTCATCCAATACACCGTCAATTTTAATGTGGTCATTGATCCGCTTGGCAATGAGTTGTTTAACTCCCGTTGGGGCTGTAAAATGTTTGAAACTTGTTTGGGCTGTTGCAATGCAATGCAACAACAGGGATGCACAAAGCACCCAGGCAGGTTTGTTGATCATGGCTATACTTTATTTGGTTGAGTTAAGCATTATTCATGGCGTAATAATGCTAATACGAAAGTAAACGTACATGACGGTATATAAGTTACCGTTCATCACAACAAAATGCTTTTAGGCTTTTTTTAACAGAGACGGTTAAACGAAAAGATCATTATACAATTTCGCTCCGGGCACTACTGAATACCGCTCCAGGTCGGTAATACCTTCGGCTGCCAATACTGCTTCATCAATGAAACTATTGCCAGTACATTCTGTGGAAGGTTTGGATAAAATGTAAAAAGCGGAGTCGGCAATGATGTCTGGTGTGCGGCTCATCTTCATCAGCATATCGCCACCCAATAAATTTTGTACGGCAGCGGTAGCGATGGTCGTTCTTGGCCAAAGGGTGTTGGCCGCTATATTATATTTTTTTAACTCTTCCGCCAATCCAAGTGCGATCATACTCATATCATATTTGCTGATGGTATAAGCCAGGTGGTTGGCAAACCATTTCATATTCATATTAACAGGCGGAGATAAATTCAATATATGCGCATTGGTTCCTTTTTTAAGGTGGGGTATGCAGGCCTTGCACATCATAAAAGTCCCTCTTACGTTGATGTCGAACATCAGGTCAAAACGTTTAGGTTCTACCTGTTCGGTTGACGTGAGATTAATAGCAGAAGCATTGTTAACAAGAATATCAATTCCACCGAATGTGGAAACAGTTTTATCGATAACATTTTGAATTTGTTCTTCAAAGCGGATATCACATTGTACTGCCAGGGCCTTGCCACCGGCTTTTTCCATTTCTTCTGCGGCAGAAAAAATGGTCCCTCCCAGTTTTGGATTTTCTTCCACGCTTTTTGAAGCAATGACAATATTGGCGCCTTCTTTTGCCAGGCGTAAGCCAATCGCTTTTCCGATGCCCCGGGAGGCCCCTGTAATGATCACTGTTTTATTGTGAAATGACATGTCGATTATTTTTTCAAATCTAATACAATTGAAGCAACGGGGTCCTATTGTTACCCCTTAAAAAATAATTAAACAAATGTTTGATTATTATTAAACATTTGTTTAATTTTGCCTGGAAATTGAAACAATGGAATTTAGCGACAAGCAATTACAGATCATCGAAACAGCAGAGAAACTCTTTGCTGACAGGGGTTTTAAAGGAACATCAGTAAGGGATATCGCAGAGGAGGCTGGCATCAACCTTGCGATGATATCTTATTATTTTGGTTCAAAGGTAAAACTGATGGAAGCCATCTTTGAAGTTAGGATCGGCAGCGTACACATGCGTATTGAAAGCCTTTTAAAGGATGATTCCATAACGCCGCTGCAAAAAATAAATATGCTGGTGGATGAACACGTAGAAAGGGTTTCCCAAAAGGAGTGTTTCTACAAGATCATGATCACCGAGCAGCTCATCAATAAAAACCCTGCGGTGCTTCATGCAACCAGGCAACTGAAGATACGCAATGCAGAACTGGTAGGACAGATCATCAAGGATGGTCAGAAAAAGGGTGTATTCAAAAAGAAAATTGATGTGGTACTTATGCTGAATACCCTTGTAGGCACGGTATGGCAAACCATGATGAACAGGGATTATTATCGTGAATTCAATAACCTGCAATCCTTATCTGACCAGGAGTTCAATACACTGATAAAAAGAAAACTAAGCATTCATATAAAAAAATTATTCAAAGATATATTGACCAATGAAGCATAAACTAATACGCAACACGGCGATTTTTTCTGTGTTGTACTTACTGAACATACAGGCACTGCAGGCGCAGGAGAGTAAAACGCTTACGTTAAAGGAAGCTGTTGATATGACGGTCGCCAATAGCAAGGCACTAAAGAATAATAAAATAAAGATTGTCGAAGCTACCGCAGCCATTACAGAAGCCAACGAGCGGCGTTTACCCGATGCCGGTATAAGCGGTGCCGCACTTTTTCTTCCCGTAAATCCTGGCTTAAACATGAAAACCGGTGGTAATAGTAATAGCGGTAATATGCCCAGGGTATCAGAAGCTATTTATGGCATTGCCAGCGTTTCCCTCCCGCTCTACACTGCTGGGAAACTGAAATACGGTATCGAATCTGCAAAATACCTGGAGCAGGCGGTTGAACTGGATGCTGATAATGACCGGTCATTAGTTATACTCAATAGCATTAATGCATGCATCAATTTATATAAAGCTCACCAGGCGATCACATTGATGAAAGAAAACCTGGAACAGGCGCAGCAAAGGGTGAAAGATCTTTCCAACCTTGAAAAAAACGGGCTGCTTGCAAGAAACGACCTGTTAAAAGCGGAACTGCAAACATCCAATACAGAACTGGCGTTGCTGGATGCAGAAAGTAACTATAAAATTTCCTGTGTTAACATGAACCTGATGATGGGGCTGCCGGAGCAAACTGTATTGGTCCCTGACAGATCTGGTTTGGCATTACCCACCTCTGTTAAAACACTGGAAGAATATGAACAGGATGCTTTGCAGGGCCGTAAGGATGTGAGCGCATTATCATTCCGGAAAAAAGCGGCAACACTTGGCATAAAGAATGCCAAAGCTAATTATTATCCCAATATTGCGCTTACTGGCGGATACATCGCTGCCGATATCCCTAAATTATTGACCATTACCAATGCCGTTAATATTGGTGTTGGTGTAAAGTATGATCTCGCTTCTTTATGGAAGACGAAAACAAAGATACAGCAGGCACAGTTTAAAGTACAGCAGTTACAACTCAACGAAGAGATGCTGGGCGATAATATACGCCTGCAGGTGAACCAGGCATACCAAAGTTATTTAGTGAGTCAGAAGAAGATAGAGGTCTATGAAAAAGCTGTGACACAGGCAACAGAGAATTATCGAATCACAAAAAATAAATACGATAATTCATTGGCAACTACTACCGAACTATTAGACGCTGATGTGGCACTGTTACAAACAAAGCTGAGTGTTACCAATGCAAAAGCAGATTCATTTCTTGCCTATAATAAATTATTACAGATAGCAGGGCTATTAAACAATTGATAAAAATATAAAGCTGTTTTATGGAACAAAATATGAATGAAAAACAAAACCCGGCAACAGAAGCTCCAAAAAAACGCAGCAAGGTTTTTTTGATCGTACTGATATTGCTTGTTATCGGTGGTGGTTGGTTTGGCACAACAAAATATATACACAGCCAACACCACGAAGAAACGGATGATGCGCAAATTGAAGCAAATATCAGTCCTGCAATACCACGGGTACCCGGCTATGTAAAAGAAGTACGGGTAAAGGATAACCAATTCGTTAAAAAGGGCGACACACTGGTAATATTGGATGACAGGGACCTTATATTAAAGGTAGAGCAGGCCGAAGCTGCTTTGGCAACGGCTAAAACCAATTTAGGCGTAGCAGAAGCTACTACCAGTGCTTCAAGAGCAAATATTGCCAGCTCACGCGCGGGCATTTCCACCGTGGATGCACAAATTGAAGCAGCAAAAGTAAGTGTATGGAGAACCAGCCAGGACTTCGATCGATACAGTAATCTCATCAAGGATCATTCTATTACCCAACAACAATTTGAGCAGGCATCAGCAGCCAAGCAAACTGCTGAGCACCAGTTACAGATACTGGAACAACAAAAGAACCAGGTATCGCAACAAACCAATGCGGTGGCTTCGCAAAGCAATGCCACTTCATCACAAATTAGTGTAGCCGGCTCCGTTATTAAACAACGTGAAGTGGAAGTTGATGCTGCCAAATTGAATCTTTCCTATGCGGTAATTGTTGCGCCGGAGGGCGGGCTGGTATCAAAAGTAAATGTACAGGAAGGCCAGTTTGTGCAGGCAGGACAGGCCTTATTCAGTATTGTAATAAGCCAGGATACCTGGGTGGTAGCCAATTTCAAAGAAACACAATTTGAAAAAATGAGGATCGGGCAAAAGGTAACAGTGCATGCTGATGCTTTTCCAAGCCATGCTTTTGAAGCAACCCTTACTTCATTCTCTCCGGCTACAGGTTCCCGCTTCGCTTTATTGCCTCCTGATAATTCCAGCGGGAATTTTGTAAAAGTAGTACAACGTTTACCGGTAAAAATTGAATTTTCGAACCCGGCCGATTCACTGATAAAACAATTGAGGCCCGGTATGAATGTGGCAGTGGATGTGCACTTATAACCCACTCCTGGAACTAGCCATGTAGCAGGTCATTGTGTAGGTGATGGAGGGTTATTATATATAATTAATAAAACCAAGGTCACTAAATATTTATTGTGAAGATCTGTGTGATCTGTGGTTAAAAAAAACTTATGCAGCAAATGGAATCTTTGGTGGAATATGGTCCAAGACGTGTTATCATAACGATCACGGCCATCTTCTGTGCATTGTTAGAAATTGTGGATACTACCATTGTAAATGTGGCAGTGACAAACATGCGTGGATCACTGGGAGCCACATTAAATGAAGTGGGTTGGGTGATCACTGCTTATGCCATCGGTAACGTTATCATCGTTCCTATGACAAGTTGGTTATCGCAGCAGTTTGGCCGGCGTAATTATTTTGCTGCTTCCATTATCCTGTTCACTGTTTGCTCTTTTTTATGTGGTAATGCAACGGGTATCTGGGAATTAGTGGCATTCCGGTTTTTACAGGGACTTGGTGGTGGTGCCTTACTGGTTACTTCACAAACAATTATTACAGAAAGTTATCCTGTTGAAAAAAGAAGCATGGCCCAGGCGATCTATGGCCTGGGCGTTATCATTGGCCCTACTTTAGGCCCGCCCCTGGGAGGCTATATCGTAGATCATGCATCATGGCCCTATATATTTTATATAAATATCCCCATTGGCATCATTGCGGTTTTACTAACGTTACAGTTTGTACGCAGTCCAAAGTATGGTGAAAAAACTGCGGTTTCAGAGATCGATTGGTTAGGCATCGGTTTATTGGCGCTTACGGTAGGTTCATTACAGTACGTTTTGGAAAAAGGCCAGGATGATGATTGGTTCAACAGTTCAACCATCATATATCTTGTTATAGCTGCATTTTTTGGATTGTACTTTTTCATCTGGCGGGAAACCACTTACAAGAAACCGATCGTGGAGTTGCGGGTTTTAAAGAACAGCAATCTCCGGGTAGGAACGATACTTTCTTTTATTATGGGCTTTGGTTTGTACGGCTCCACTTTTATCATTCCGTTATACACGCAGTCTGTTTTAGGATGGACGGCCCAACAAGCAGGCATGCTAATGGTACCTGCAGCGTTAACCACAGCCGTTATGATGCCCATTATTGCAAGAATATTACAGAAAGGCGTTCCGCAGCAATACCTGGTAGCAACCGGTATGATCATGTTTTCCATATTCATGTTCTGGGGCTATGTTATCATAACACCGGATACCGGGTCTGGTGATTTTTTCTGGATGCTCATCTTCCGCGGGCTCGCATTGGGGATGTTGTTCATTCCTATTACAGCCCTTTCCCTTTCCACGCTTAAAGGCCAGCAAATAGGCCAGGGTGCTGCTTTTACTGGGATGATGCGCCAGCTGGGAGGGTCTTTTGGCATTGCAATGATCACTACCATAATGTCAAGAAAAAACATGACACATCGGGGCGACCTGGTTAGTAAATTAGATATGAACAGTCCTTCTGTACAACAAACCGTACAGGGGATACAACATAATTTTATAAGCAAGGGCATGAGTGCCGAAACTGCATTAAAAAGCAGTTATGCAGCCGTTGACCGTATGGTAGCCAAACAAGCCGCGGTACTTTCTTTTATGGATGTATTCATGTACCTCGGCATTCTCTTCCTTATTTGTGTTCCCTTTGTAATAATGGTAAGGGGAAATATAAAAAGAAAGGTAGACCTGTCTGAAGCAATGCATTGATGAATGAATAGCCGCGGGCTTAAGCC
>JANYIM010000079.1 GCA_025362055.1 Bacteroidota bacterium | reverse complement strand
AATTTAGAAAAGGCCCGGTCGGCATCCATCATTTTCATTTTATCATCATCGCTGCCGGGTACTTTTTTCCTGCTAAAAAAATTACAGGAAAATAAGAATAGCAGCAAACCGAAAAATAAAAATCTCTTCATCTCCTAATTTACTAAATAATAAACAATGTGCAGTTCACAAAATCCTGCGTACATTCCTGCAGATACAAAAAGGCGAAAGTATTTTTCAGATACACTCGCCACTGTAGCAGGAAATATCACCTGCCTGTAATATCCGCCTTAGACGGATCTAAAAAAGTTTAGCAACCCTTTTAAATATGCATCTTATCTTTCTTTGCCATCAACTGGTCAACGGTCTCTACATACATCTCGTCGGGGACACAGCAATCTACCGGGCAAACAGCAGCACACTGCGGCTCTTCATGAAAACCCTGGCACTCGGTGCATTTATTGGGTGTAATGTAATAGATATCATTGCTAACGGGTGCGTTGCGCTGGCCCGCATCAACTTGCGTTCCATCCAATAAAGTAAACATACCTTTTACGGTTGTACCATCGGAAACAGCCCATTCCACGCCACCTTCATAGATCGCATTATTAGGGCACTCGGGTTCGCAGGCCCCGCAGTTTATACATTCTTCTGTGATCTTTATAGCCATCTATCGTAATTTTGAGTTTATATCCTGCCAGAGAGCAGGACAATGCAATTTAATAATAACAATATGAATTTACAAAAACGAATTGATTTATTAATACAATTATCAAAATATTTGGAAAAAGACGGAGAGGAGTGGCGGGCGGTAAAAACAAAAGCTGCTGCACACAATGCCTGGTTCATTCCGGGCTTCATTGATTTGGCAGTAAAAAATATTTGTACCTCATTCTTACAAAAAGAAAAACTGGAACAATGGGCTGCACACTACCATCTCGATGACAATGTAGGGGGTAAGAATACCGGGCTGGTCATGGCCGGCAATATTCCACTGGTTGGCTTTCATGATTTTTTATGTGTATTCATCAGCGGGCACCGGCAAACCATAAAATTATCCTCCAAAGATGATATCCTGCTGAAACACCTGGTACAAAAATTATGTGACCAGGACCCGGCAGTTACAAGTGCTGTTTCTTTTGCCGAAATGCTAAAGGGCTGCGATGCTTATATTGCTACCGGCAGTAATAATTCGGCCCGGTACTTTGACCAGTATTTTTCAAAATATCCCAATATCATTCGCCGCAACCGCACTGCCGTTGCAGTTTTAACGGGTAAAGAAACACCCGGAGAACTGGAAGGCCTGTCGGATGATGTGCATTCGTATTTTGGCCTTGGGTGCAGGAATATCACTAAATTATTTGTACCATCCGGATATGATTTTGTACCGCTGTTGAAAGCGTTTGACAAGTACAGCTATTTTATGGATCAGCATAAATACAAGAATAATTATGACTACCAGCTTTCCGTTGCACTGATGAATAACAAGTATTACATGACCAACGGAAGCATATTATTGATAGAAAGTGATGACATTTTTTCACCCATCAGCCAACTGCATTACAGTTTTTATAAAGATGTTGAAATGCCCGGAAAAGAATTTTCACGTAACCGGGATATACAATGTATTACCGGGTATAATGGGCTGGCATTTGGGCTGGCGCAGAACCCGGGGTTATCAGACTATGCAGATGGCGTGGATACTATGCAGTTTTTACTAACTTTATAGTTGCGTAGCTCAAGGGATGGGCAAGGATAGGTTTAAGGGCCGCCGATCTACGAAGCCCTTCCTAATTAACTGTTAAAGATGGCAGTTGGTAAATCTCAATTTGTCAGTTCTTCGTTATTTTGTATTGTCAGGCACGGGAGTTGATATTGGAATGATGGATCTGCAGTTTTGTAATTAATGCGATCACTGGGTTTGATATCACAAATAATAAATTAAGAAAACAATAAAACCTACGGAAAATGAAAGTGAAACAAGTATTTTTCAATGTTGCGATCAGCGCAGTAACAGCCCTGGCAGTTATCTGGGGCTATGCTAGTTTTAGCAAAAAGAACAATGCATATGCAGGGCAGGAAGCCGGTGTAATTCCAGCCAATTACAAATATGCCGGGTTCAATGATGGTACTACAACGCCAACCGGTGTAGCCGACTTTACGGTTCCTGCCGCCGCAGCAACTCCCGCAGTAGTGCATATTAAAACTACAACGAATGCAAAGCAGGTAAACAATAACCTGCCAAAGAACCAGCAAAAGCGTAATCCTTTTTCAGACCTGTTTGGAGATGATGATATGTTTAGCCAGTTATTTGGCAACCGTAATAATATTATTCCCGAACAGAGAGCTTCGGGCTCCGGTGTTATCATCAGTGATGACGGTTATATCGTTACCAACAATCATGTTGTTGAGAACGCAGATGAGATAACAGTAACGCTGAGCAATAAAAAAACATACAAGGCAAAAGTTATCGGTACAGATCCTTCTTATGATCTTTCCGTTATAAAAATAGAAGCTGCAGGATTGCCCTTTTTATTATATGGCAATTCAGATGATGTAAAGATCGGGCAGTGGGTATTAGCGATCGGTTATCCGTTGAATCTCGAAACAACTGTAACAGCGGGCATTGTAAGTGCCAAAGCAAGAAGTTTGGGATTAAATAAAGACAAGACCGGGAACCCAAGTGCCGGCGTTGAATCTTTTATACAAACAGATGCAGCTGTCAATATGGGCAATAGCGGTGGTGCACTGGTTAATACAGACGGCAGGCTGGTAGGCATTAATTCTGCCATTGCATCCCCCACCGGGTATTACTCCGGCTACTCCTATGCCATACCTGTGAACATTGTAAAAAAAGTAGTGGACGACCTGATAAAATTTGGCACTGTACAGAGAGGTTTTTTGGGTGTAAGTTTTATAAATGCCAGTGACTATTCTGAAGACGATAAGAAGAAACAGGGAATTCCACTTTCTGCAGAAGGGATTTATGCCAATGATGTACCAATAGATGGTGGCGCTTATGCAGCAGGTATCCGTAAGGGTGATATACTTAAAAAAATAGATGGCCAGGAAATAAACAGTGGTGCAGAAATGCAGGAACTGATCAGCCGCCACAAGCCGGGAGATAAAGTTCCCGTAACTTATTTAAGGAATGGTAATGAGAATACGGTACAGGTAATACTAAAAAATAAGGCAGGGAATTTTGAAGTTGTAAAGAACAACGGCGCTGCTGATATTTTAGGAGCCGACTTTACCACGCTTGATTCCAAAAAGGCAAAAGAATATGGAGTGACCGGTGGCGTGATCGTAAAGAAAATAAATAGTGGTGTTTTAAATGACCAAACGCGCATGAAGGATGGTTTTGTGATCTTAAAAGTGAATGATAAGGATGTGAAGAATGTGGAAGAATTGAAAACTGCGGTTGGATCTAATAAAACCCTTACCATCAGTGGGTTTTACCCCGGTTATGACGGATTGTATGAGTACCCCATTTCATTGAGCGATGATTAAATAAAGAAAAGAGCATAAAATAGAAAAGGAGAAAAAATATTTTTCTCCTTTTCTATTTTTCCCCTCCGCCCCCTTAGCTATTCTTTTCCCTCTAAAGTAATTTTTGTTTTCATATTCATCGGATGGCCGCTGAATACAATAAAGAAAATATAGTTTTGTCAACAATTTTCATATACCCGGAAAGCCCATGGCGGCAGGTAAAAGACCTTCGCTTCTCCCAATGCTTCGCTTCTTTTGCTGAAAGCCTCTCTGTACCGGCCGTGTAGTTGTTTTCCCGTTATCACGCAATGAGTCATTTCATCACCCATGTTCAGCAATACCAACAGGGAATATTCCCCATTCGTACGCAGGTATGCCATCACGTTATCATTATTGTTTGTATTTA
>JANYIM010000032.1 GCA_025362055.1 Bacteroidota bacterium | reverse complement strand
ACATCATGTTTGTTGCCGATCACTTTAAGGTCATCATCATAACCGGTGGTTAAAAAATCACTCAGCAAAAAAGCAATGCTGCGTTGTTTCACAGAGCGGCTGAAGAATTTTATCGCATCATCCAGGTGAGTGCCTTTTCTTTTTGGCTCAACAGTTAATAATTCCCGAACAATATACAATGCGTGCTGTCTTCCTTTTTTAGGTGGAATGAATTTTTCCATTTTGTCGCTGAAAAAAATAACGCCTACCTTATCATTATTATTGATAGCGCTGAAAGTGAGTACAGCCGCCATTTCTGTTATAAGTTCCTTTTTTTGCTTTGCTACAGTTCCAAATAAATTACTGGCGCTGGTATCGATCAGTAACATTACTGTAAGCTCTCTCTCCTCTTCAAATACCTTGGTGAACGGATGATTGAATCTTGCACTTACATTCCAGTCTATGAAACGCACGTCATCACCTGCATAATATTCCCGCACTTCCCTAAAGCTCATCCCCTTTCCTTTAAAAGCAGCGTGATACTCACCCGTAAATAAATGCGTGGTGATCTTCTTGCTTTTTATTTCAAGCTCGCGGACCTTGCGAAGTATTTCTTCAGTCGTTAACATTTATTCGTTGATTACAATGAACTTCTTTTACGGAACATTTACTACACGTAATATCTCATTAATGATCTGCTCCACATTCACATTTTCTGCCTCGGCTTCATAAGTCAACCCAATACGATGCCGCAGTACATCTTTACAAATACTTCTTACATCTTCGGGGATCACGTAAGCTCGTTTATTTAAAAAAGCATAGGCTTTTGCAGCTAATGCCAGGTTAATACTTGCCCTGGGTGATCCTCCGAAACTGATCAGTGGTTTTAGTTTAGGCAAATTATATTTATCGGGGAAACGGGTAGCAAATACAATATCCAGGATATAGTTCTCTACTTTTTCATCTAAGTAAACCTGTCTCACCAATTCCTTGGCCGTTAAGATCTCACTGGTTGATGCCACAGCATTGATAGGTGGAAAACTCAATCCCAATGTATTCTGCCGGATGATCAGTTGCTCTTCTGTTTTACTAGGATAATCCACCACCACTTTCAACATGAACCGGTCCACTTGTGCTTCGGGTAAGGGATAAGTACCTTCCTGCTCAATAGGGTTTTGCGTAGCCAGGACCAAAAAGGGTTCCTCCAATTTATAAGTGGTATCGCCAATGGTTACCTGCCGTTCCTGCATGGCTTCCAGTAAAGCGCTTTGCACTTTTGCCGGCGCCCTGTTGATCTCATCTGCCAATATAAAATTTGAAAAGATGGGGCCTTTACGAACCATGAATTCGTTCTTTGCCTGGTTGTAGATCATCGTGCCTACAACATCGGCAGGTAACAGATCAGGCGTGAACTGTATGCGACTGAAATTGGCATGAACGGTTTGTGCAAGCGATTTTATGGATAAGGTCTTTGCCAGTCCAGGCACCCCCTCCAAAAGTATATGTCCGTTACTTAACAAACCGATAAGTAATCGTTCTATCATGCCCTGCTGGCCAACAATTACTTTACCCAGTTCATCATTAATACGGGTTACAAAACCCGCTGCATGATTTATTTTTTCATTCAGCAAACGAATGTCTTCAGATGTTTGAACCATATAGTAGTTTGTGATTTTTTGTTGGTGTTATTAATTTTGATTGAATTGCAAGTTGTTCCTTTCCCCACGATCTTCACTTAAATGTACCAGTTCCCGCTCTTTTAGAGAGCGATTGGGGTGGGTTGCAAATTACGAACTATGCCTCAACAAAAAATTTGCCGTATTGATGAACGGGAAAAATCTTTGTTAAAATGAAGTAACTTTAATCAAAACTTTCAACAATGATAGACCAACAATTAATTACAACTGCAAATAACCTTGAAGGGTACCGGATTACCAAACATTTGGGACTTGTAAGAGGCATTACTGTTAGAAGCCGCAGCTTGCTGGGCAATATCGGGGGCGGATTCCAGGCCATGTTTGGTGGTAAGATCAGCATTTATGTAGAGCTCTGCGAAAAGACCAGGGAGGAAGCCTACCAGTTAATGATGCAACATGCCAATGAACGTGGCGCCAACGCCATCATCAACATGCGCTATGATGCCAATGAAGTAATGGCCGGGATCAATGAAGTACTGGCTTATGGAACTGCAGTGGTGGTGGAAAGAATAGGATGATAACAGGCGATACTTAACTTAAGTATTTTCCTACGATCGGTATTCTTCTTCCAACACCAAATGCTTTTGGTGATATCCGTATGATCGGGCAGAATTGATTTCGCTTGTATTCATTCATGTTCACCATCTTTAATACACGGTCAACCAATGCCGCATCAAATCCCTGTGTTTTAATTTCATTAGGGCCCTGTGTTCTTTCAATGTATTGATACAATATCTTATCCAGGATGGTATAATCGGGCAATGAATCTGAATCTTTTTGTCCCAGCCTTAGTTCTGCACTAGGCGCCTTTGTAATGATATGTTCGGGGATCAGTGGTTTACCATCAGGCAGTAGCCCCCTGCTCCTGTTAATATATTTTGCCAAAGCATATACCTGCAGTTTATAACAATCGCCCAACACACCCAGGCCACCCGCCATATCACCATACAATGTTCCATAGCCCGTAGCCAGTTCACTTTTATTGGAAGTGTTCAATAAGATATATCCGAATTTATTAGCAATGGCCATCAGTAAATTTCCCCGGGTACGGCTTTGGATGTTTTCTTCGGCTATGCTAAACGGTAAGTCTTTAAAGAACGGTTTCAATTCACTTAGGAAGCTATCATAAATATTGCTGATAGGAATGATATCATATGGGTTCCCCAGGTTCTCACTTAATTGCTTTGCGTCTTCTACAGAATGCGTTGTAGAATAAGAGGAGGGCATTAATACAGCCCTTACATTATCTTTCCCTAATGCCTCGCAGGCCATTGCCAGCACCACAGCGCTATCAATGCCACCGCTACTGCCAAGTATTGCTTTGCTGAATCCCATCTTAGAAAAATAATCGCGGATACCCAGTACAATGGCGTCGTACACCTGTGCTATGTTAAGATGCTCTTCAAACTGTATGGGCTCTAACAGCTTATCTGCAACCCTTTCTGCCGGTTCGATCACAGGCGACTGAATGGTTCCGTCATCATTTACAACAAAGGATCGCAACGCTTCTTCAAACTTAGGTAACTGACCACAAAGGTTAGACGCTGCATCGAATACCAGGGACCCGCCGTCAAAAACAACTTCGGTCTGGCTACCTACACAGTTGCAATAAAACAAAGGCAATTTATATTTTGTAACATTGGCTTTGATGGTTGCCTTACGGTCTTCATCATGCGTATAATCAAAAGGAGAAGCAGATAAATTGATCATAAGGTCCGGGGTAAATTGCATCAGTTTATCCATCGGGCAAATGCGGTACATTGGATTGTCGCCAAGATTCCAAATGTCTTCACAAATGGTGACTGCCAGTTTCTTTCCTTTGAATTCAAGGATATTCCATTCGTAGGATGGTTCAAAATACCGGTATTCATCAAACACGTCATAATTAGGCAGGCAGGTCTTATGCACAATGCCTTTCACTTCTTTGTTGTATAATAAATAAGCGGCATTGAACAGGTCCTTCCCTTTCTTTATGGGATTCCTGTCGGGAGCACCTATCAATACACCAATGGTATCTGCATGTTGTTTGATGATGTCGATGGCCGCATAACATTTATTGATAAAATCATCAAATTCCAGGAAATCACGCGGAGCATAACCACAAATGCTTAACTCGCTGAATACGATCAGGTCGCCACCCTGCAGCTTTGCCATTTCAATTGCATCCACAATTTTTTTAGTATTGCTTTCGAAATTGCCAATATGATAATTTTGTTGCGCCAGGAATATTTTCATACAACTAAGC
>JANYIM010000030.1 GCA_025362055.1 Bacteroidota bacterium | reverse complement strand
CTGCACTCATGCCAACCGTAGAACCGATGATGTATGCTTCTTGTATAGCGGTATTGAATACCCGATGATCACCGAATTGTTCAGCGAGTGTAGCTGCCTCCCTAAAAACACCGCCCAGCCTTCGTCCTACGTCCTGCCCGTACAAGATCGCCTCAGGATATTCTTCCATTATTTCGCGGATGGCAAAGAGCGCTGCATCTACCATGATGACCTTTTCTTTGCCGGCAGGACTTCTTTCTCCTGTTTCTTCCACAACAAGCGTAGGTGCAAAAACAAATTCTTCAACCATAGCAGGATCGGGTTCGGGCGCTGCAACGGCACCCTGGAAATGATGCGCTACGTCTTCTGCAGTTTCCTTTTCAATTTGCAGTAATGCATCTTCTGTTATTCCTGTCTCCATTAATTTACTCCTGAGTTTCGGGGCCGGATCGTCTACATAATGTTTGGCAAGATCTTCTTCCGTTCTGTAAAATTCTTTTCTTACACCACTGGTATGATGCCCCAATAATGGAACTTTTGCATGTGCAAGAAATGGATGCCTTTCCCTTCTCACTTCATCCACCACATTCTTCATTACTTCGTAACTCTTTAAAAAATCACTGCCGTCAAAACTAATGCGGTTAATGCCTTTGAAACCTTTTACCATTTCACTGGCATTGGTGGTACGGGCTTCATCTGCTGTTACACTGATGCCCCAGTTATTATCCTGTACCAAAAATATTACGGGTAATTTATGGAGTGCTGCAAACTGGAAAGCCTCGCTTACTTCACCTTCTGTTACTGAGGCATCGCCCAAAGAACAGATCACGACAGGCAATTCGCCATTCGCTCCTTTTTTTAATTTGATGGATTGAATTTTTTCCAGGTATTTTATTCCTTGCGCAATACCTGTTGTTGGGATCGCCTGCATACCTGTGGCACTGCTCTGGTGAATGATATTTGGCTTATCATTGCCCCGATAATTGGGATGAGAATAATATTCTCGCCCGCCGGTAAAAATATCATTCCCTTTTGCAAGTAACTGCAGCATTAATTCGTAGGGAGAAAAACCCAATCCCAATAGCATGCTTTCATCGCGGTAATATGGGCTTACATAATCGCAGGGTAGTAATTGAAAAGCCGTGGCCAGCTGAATGGCTTCGTGGCCCCTTGAAGTAGAGTGTACATATTTACAGATAGGGCGATTGGCTTCATAGGTGTCTGCCATCGCTTTGGCAGTGCACATAAGGCGATAGGCTTTTACTAAAATATCCAGGTCGATCATTTATGAATGTGGAATAAAGAATGTAAAAGTACGGGCATTGCTGTAAATAAAAAACCGCTATGCGGAATCACCCTGTGGCGGTTAAAGTAACGGAAAATAAAACGTATTTTTTTCTTACCGCCGACAGGGCCTATGGCCGCTGCCGGGGATAATTTATTTGATCTCTAAGCCAAACAATTTCTGATCTTCAATATAACCTTCCAATTCATCTCCTACCACGCATTCTCCAACACCTGCAGGAGTACCGGTAAAGATGAGGTCGCCGATATTCAATGAAAAATAATTGGAGATATGTTCAATGATCAAATCGAAACCAAATATCATTTTAGCCGAATTACCCTGTTGCACCAGCTCCTTGTTCTTGTAAAGGCAAAAATTAATATTCTTTTTATTCGACTCGGGTGTTACGTCAATGAATTTACCGATCACTGCAGAATTATCAAATGCCTTGGCCTTTTCCCAGGGCAGGCCTTTCTTTTTTAACTCGTCCTGTATGTCACGTGCGGTAAAATCAATGCCAACTGTAATGCCGTTATAATAATTTCCGGCGTGGCGTTCCTGTATGTATTTGCCGTTCTTGCAAACACGCAAGACCAGTTCACATTCGTAGTGTAATTCGTTGGTAAACTCGGGGTAGTAAAAAGGCGTATGGCTTTGCAGCAATGCACTTTTCGGTTTCATGAATATTACCGGCTCATCAGGTATGTCGTTGCCAAGTTCTTTGGCGTGTTCCGCATAATTACGGCCCACACAGATTATCTTCATTTGTCGGTTTTTAAAAGGGACTGCGGTTTATAAAGCGAATATAGACAAATAGCGGAAAAAAAACAAGTGAGTTGCCCTGACCTTCAGGTCAGGGTTTAATAGAAAGATTGTTAAATGCAGTCATAGTAGGCTCTATCCCTGCACTGATAAAGCTTTCGATCAGTTCCACACATTTTCCAATTTTCAAAAGCACCGTGGGCTCTTCTGTCTTTAGCCACTTGCCCAGCACAAAATTGGCCTGCATGCCTTTTGGATAATCATTACCTACACCAAAGCGCAACTTGGGGTAGTTATCGGTTCCCAAAACAGCCTCTATATCCTTTAATCCGTTATGGCCACCAGAACTACCGGCAGGGCGCAGACGAATCTTATCGAGCGGTAAAGCCACATCATCAACTATCGTAAGCGTGTTTTCTATTGGTACTTTTTCCGTATTCATCCAGTATAAGAATGGCCTGCCGCTCAAATTCATAAATTGAGTCGGGCAAATACAAATAACCGGCTTCCCTTTATATTTCATTTCAGCTACATAGGCCAGCTTATCCACCCGGAATGTGCCGCCATGTTTTAACACAAATGCATTCACTACGTCAAAACCAATATTGTGCCGGGTATTCGCATACTCGTTACCGATATTACCCAACCCGACTATTAAAAATTTAGACATTTTGAATATGGCATTTATTGTCCCGGCATCTTACCATGATGCAACTTCAGTGGCGTCGCACACTTGTACAAAATAACACTGCTCAGCATAACAAGATCCGTATCAAACAGCATGATCCGTGTTATCTGCGTATCTATCAATTCATCATATCCAGCATCTGCTGCAGGTCGGCCTCTGTCTTTATCAATACTTCTCTTGCCTTGCTGCCCTGGTTTCCCCCTACCACGCCGGAGGCTTCCAACTGGTCCATAAGCCGGCCGGCACGGTTGTAACCAAGTTTCATGCGCCGCTGCAATAAAGAAGTGCTGCCGATCTGGCTGGCAACAATCAATCTCGCGGCATCTTCAAACAAGGGGTCCTTATCGCCGAGGTCAAAATCCTTTCCTTCCATTTCCTTTTCATCGATATACTCCGGCAATAAAAATGGTTGTGCATAGCCTCTTTGTTCGCCAATAAAATCAACGATCTTATCCACTTCAGGCGTATCAACAAAAGCACATTGTAAACGAACCACTTCACCATTATAACTGATGAGCATATCTCCCTTACCGATCAATTGCTCTGCACCACCGGTATCTAAAATGGTACGACTATCTATCTTGCTACTCACCTTAAAGGCTATACGCGCCGGGAAATTGGCTTTGATGGTTCCGGTAATGATGTTCACCGATGGCCGCTGCGTGGCAATGATGAGGTGAATACCCACAGCCCTCGCCAATTGCGCCAGGCGGGCAATGGGCATTTCAATTTCTTTCCCGGCCGTCATGATCAGGTCGGCAAACTCATCGATCACCAGTACTATAAAGGGCAGGAACTGGTGCCCCTTTTCGGGATTTAGTTTTCTTGCAACAAATTTTTCATTGTATTCCCGGATATTCCGGCAACCAGCCTCTTTCAACAGGTCATAGCGGTTGTCCATTTCAATACACAAGGCATTCAACGTATGTACCACTTTTTTTGTATCAGTGATGATCGCGTCTTCTTCTCCCGGAAGCTTGGCCAAAAAATGTTTTTCTATTTTTTTATAGATGCTCAACTCCACTTTCTTTGGATCTACCAGTACGAACTTCAACTGTGAAGGGTGTTTTTTATACAATAAGGAAACCAGGATCGCATTTACCCCAACCGATTTACCCTGCCCTGTGGCGCCCGCCATCAGCAAATGCGGCATCGTGGTAAGGTCAACGATAAAGTTCTCATTATCGATCTTCTTACCAATGGCAATGGGCAATGAAAAATTATTTTTCTGGAATTTCTCAGAAGCCAGCAAGGTCTTCATGCTCACGATCGTTTTTTTTGCATTGGGAACTTCAATACCGATGGTTCCTTTACCCGGTATGGGCGCAATGATACGAATGCCCAATGCAGCAAGGCTCAGGGCGATATCATCTTCCAAATTCTTGATACGTGAAATGCGTACACCCGCCGCCGGTATGATCTCGTAAAGTGTAACGGTAGGGCCTACCGTGGCAGATATCTTCTGGATATGGATATCATAGTTCTTCAGCGTATTGATGATCTGGTTCTTATTATTTTCCAGTTCATTGGCATCCTGTACAATTTTTTCACTGCCATGATTTTCCAGCAGGTCTAGCGTGGGGTATTTATAATCCCGCAGGTCTAAAATGGGATCATAAGGTTTGCTTGCTGCTTGTTTATCGCTGACAGGCAACTCTTCTGCTTTTTTCTCCGGAACGGTTTTTATTTCCAATTCCAAAGGCGTGAGCTCCACGTTTTTTTTAGGTGCTTTCTTATCTGGTTCTACTGCAGGGTTGATGGCTTCTTCCTCAACATCCATCGGCATTTCATTCATGTCCATCAATTCTGCCCTGGACAGGTCGCGGGGCATTAATTCTTTTTCAACAATGCTGATATCATGATTCACTTTCGGCTCTTCCTGCATTGGAACAACCATTGTATTTCCATCACCCTTTAATGAATTGCCCTTTGTAGCAGCAGTATCTGCAGGCCAATCCACTTTTTCAGAGATATCTTCTTCAACGGGTACAGGAATAGTATTATCATCAGGGAGAAAAGTTTTTTTAGATGGTAACCTGAATATGGGGTTAAAGCGCCAGATGATATATGCCAGCACGGCAACGATCAATACCCCAATGGTCCCTATCTCGCCGATTGTATTGTACATCCAGTTGCGGCTGGTATCGCCAACAGAGCCTCCGTAAGGAAATTTATCCCCGTTCATAATAACTGCAGCGGATATACTGACAAGGGGCAATCCCAGCAATAGGTATTTAACATTTTTTGATATTGAAAAAACCTTTTTACCAAAAAATAAATTTATCCCAACTACAAAAAAGAAGGAGCAAATAAGGTAAGACGCAATACCAAAACCTTTATAAATAAAAAAATGGGAAATAAATGCCCCGAATGTTCCCAAAAGATTACTCACTTTGGCATTAGTCCCTAAAAAGAGATGATAATCAAAAATTTTAACCGTGCTCTGGTCTTCGGCCCAGGTAAATAAATAAGAAGTAAAAGCAACAAATAAAAGCACCGACAGCAAAAGGCAAATGCTGCCGAATATTTTATGCGTACGTTCGTCCTTTAGCAATTGCTTTACGGCTACTGTTTCTTCCTTTTCCTGTTTTAATTGGCCGGGGTCAACAGCTTTTCCTTTTGAAGATTTCATTTTGTTCGCCATCGGTAACAAAGATATAGAAAACCAGTAGTGCAAATACATCGCAAAAAACCATTCTTCACAATATGTGGTATCATTGATTTTGTGTAGGTTTGAAAAAACAGCGGACATTGAAGCGTTTTCTTACCCTATTGATATTGTTTTATGCCAGTACCTATGGCCATGCACAGGTTACGGCAGACCCGGCTGTCATAAATATTACCACGGTAACCGATACCACCAACATCATTTCAAAAACACAGCTTTTCATTGACAGCAGTGATGCGCTTTCCCCGGAAGCCGCATCACAAAAATCTTTTTCACCCCTCGCCGATTTTAAAAACCGGAAAGGCATTCCACCCGGGATGATACCTTATGCTTATTTTTTAAAGTTTGTTGTCAGCAATACTGCCGATACGGCCCTTACTGTTTATTTATTTCCCGGGGCATTGTATGATAAGATCACCATTTATAGCATCAAACAAAAAATTGAGCAGCTTATTGATGCCGGCAATGATCCGGGATTTAAAAAAATAACCCTTGCACCCCGTGAACAAACAACGATACTGGTGTACCTGAAATTTGTAAAAAGTGAAACGGCGTATATTGCCACCCACCTGGTGAGCGCAGGTTTTATTGAAAATTTTAAGCTGCTGATGTTGAACAGGCACCCGGAGATCAGGATCTTCGGTTATGTACTGAGCGGGGTTTTGCTGATGATGATATTGTTCATGGGTGCCAATTTTATCCTTAGTGGCAGGAATGAGTTTCTATACAATGCCCTCTATTCGATCTGCATGTTCTTACTGATCTTTTATAATGCATTTGCCGTAAGGACCTTTACCCCATTCAGCAGTTTTTTCCTGAGTTATTTCGACTTTTTCTTACTCACTACCGGTACCATATTTTATATTTCATTCGCCAGGAATTTTTTAAATACCCCGGTGAAATACCTTTTTTTGGATAAGTTTTTAAAATACGGGGAAGCACTTATCTTCCTCGTCCTGATCGCCTATTCTTACCTTAATTTTTTTACGCACGGCTATGTACCACAGTTCCTGCTCGAGAACATAATGAAGTTCATTATACTAGGCATTGGTGTTTCCTTCATTATCCTGGCATTGAAACAACGCAACCGCTTATTAAACTACATAGCAGCGGGAAATGCAGCACTGGTCATTTTTTCTGCAATATCCCTGGGCTTGATATGGAGAGACGGCAAGATCAACGGGCTGTTTACCTCGCCCTTGTTCTATTATAACATCGGCATCGCATCGGAACTGATATTATTCCTGCTGGGGCTTACTTATAAGAACCGCAGTGAGATCATTGAGCGCATTAAAGAGCAGGAAGCCATGAAAATGCATGCAGAGAAAACAGCATTTGAATCACAGATCGCCATTATTAAGGCACAACAGGAAGAGCGGAACAGGATCAGTGCAGATATGCATGATGATTTAGGGGCGGGCATGACAACCATCCGGCTTTACAGTGAACTCGCTAAAAATAAATTGCTCGATAATCCCATTCCTGAGATCGACAAGATATCCTCTTCCTCCAATGAATTACTGAATAAGATGAATGCCATTATTTGGAGCATGAGCAGTAGCAATGATTCGCTGGGCAATATGACGGCCTATATCCGCAGTTATGCACTGGAATATTTTGAAAACACCGGGGTCAATTGCCATATCAGCATCCCGGATGACCTGCCCAATATCGAGGTCATTGGCGAAATAAGGAGGAATGTATTCCTGGTAGTGAAAGAAGCATTGAATAATATCCTTAAACATGCAAAAGCAACGGAAGTGATGATCTCACTGGTAAGGGTACCCGACGGGCTAACGCTTTATATACAGGATAACGGCATTGGCATCGACCTCGAACATTTGCGCCAATTCGGCAATGGCTTAAAGAACATGAAGAAAAGGATGGATGATGTAGCAATCGGTTTTAATATTGAAAATAAGAATGGCACCCTGGTCACACTACACAGAAAGATCGCAGATTTTTAATCCCGTTTTCCAATTGCCCAAAAAAGCATTCCCCATCCTGCAATGAAAGCCGCGCCGCCAGCAGGTGTAACGGCACCGATCCAATCCATACCCATTCCGGCAAATTTCATATAGCATAGTAAATACAGAGAACCGCAGAAAAGGATCATACCGGTAATAAAAAGATAACCCGCCCATTTCATTTTGGAAGATGGATAGTTAGCATACAAGATACCAACAGCCAGTAATGCAAATACATGGTAGAACTGGTAACGGACAGCAGTTTCAAAAATCGCCAGCACATCAGTAGCCAAATATTGTTTGAGGCCATGAGCGCCAAAAGCGCCAAGAGCTACCGATAATGCACCAATGAATGCTGCTGTTCTTAAAAATCCTTTGTGCATGTGAAATAATTAATAATTGATGATTAAGGATCAATGATCCCTTTGATGCTATCAGTACCTAGTTCAACAACGGGTAAAATGACCTTAGCCTGGTTATAAAACGGTTCGCGTTCTTTAAGTTTTTGTTCAATGAAAAAAAGTATCTCGGCAGCATTTAATTTTTTTAACAGTGGGCGCTTGTCTTTTTCATCTTCAACCCGTTGCAGTACCTGTTTAGGGGAGGCTTTTAGATACACCGTGGTGCCATTGGCATTCATCCATTCCATATTATCATGAAAGCAGGGAGTACCGCCGCCGCAGGCAATGATGCAGTTCTCTTTTTGAGAGAAAGTTCTTAATGTATCTTTTTCTTTACTCCTGAAATAAGCTTCTCCATTTTTATGAAAGATCGCTTCAATTACCCTTTGCTCCTCTTCTTCGATCATTGCATCAAGATCATAAAATCCTAAACCACTTTTTTGTGCCCACAGCTTTCCCCAATGTGTTTTACCGCTACCCATAAATCCGATGATAAAAATCTTCATGGCCCAAATGTAAGCATGCTGCCGATAATCAGCGAAATCAAAAAATAGGTATGACCAGCGATTAATTATCCTTCTTCTTAAAATCACCCCGCTTCCATGCCTTGATGAACTCTGCCCAGGCAAAGGGGTTGAAGATATTTTGTGGAGGCGTTTGGCCCTGGTAATAGGCCTTGTTAGCGATCTGTTTAAAATACCGGCTGGATGCTTCACGGCCATCAACCGGGAGATTTGCTACCAATATGCGGCGTGTGGCAGCATCATTATTCTTTCTTGCTATTGAAATTTCATCATCGGGGATTTTAGTATTGACAAAATCACGTTCAAACTGCTCTCTCGATGGCCGCGCTTTGATAATGGTTGCGGCTAAATAAATGGTGTCATTGACCATTAACTGGATAACACTTTGCTGGTTGCCCACAAGATTCAATGGGATGATGATGGCTTTGGGCTTAAAACCGATACTGGTAAATTCAACCACATCGCCTTTAAGTACCACGATACTGAACACGCCCTTTTCATTGGTGATAGTTCCGCGGTTCTGCCCTTTTACTACTACGCTTACCGATTCCAGACCCTTCAGGCTATCGGCTGTCATTACGATACCATATAATTGTACAACGGAATCTTTAAAGCTTTCAAATTGTGCCCTGGCAACAACCGGTAAAAAAAAACAGCCAATAAGGAGGTATGATAAAATTTTCTTCATTCAAAAAAGATCAGTGTTGGTATGCTGTATAAGTGAACTCCGCCGCAGCGGGGCTACAAATGGGTATTGATCCGCTGTTTGTTCCAAAAATACCAACATTCCGCAATTAATAAACAAAGTAAAGGCATCAAGGGTTAATTTTGCATTTACACCTGGTTTTTTAACAAATAATTGAACGATGACGAACGATGATATTTTAAAGGCATTGAGCAATGTGCAGGAGCCCGATCTTGGCAAAGACCTGGTAACATTGAATATGGTGAAGGATATTGTGATCAATGGCAATGATGTTTCTTTTACTGTGGTACTTACCACACCTGCTTGTCCGCTGAAAGACATGATCCGGAACGCCTGCATCAATGCAGTGAAATTATTAGTGAATAAGGAAGCGGTTGTGAGCGTTAATTTTACAAGTAACACGAGTACTAATCGTAAGGATGGAAAAACAATTTTAAGCGGCGTAAAAAATATCATTGCCGTAGTGAGTGGAAAAGGTGGTGTGGGTAAGAGTACCGTTGCTTCAAATTTTGCTTTGGCGCTTGCTGCCGGTGGTGCAAAGGTAGGATTGATGGATGCAGATATTTATGGCCCAAGTCAGCATATCATGTTTGGCGTACGCGGTGAACGGCCATTGATGAAAGAAACAGGCGGCAAAGGATTAATTGTACCCATAGAAAAATTTGGGATAAAAATGATGAGCATTGGCTTACTCATTGATGAAAAGCAGGCCGTAGTATGGCGCGGGCCAATGGTAAGCAGTGCCATCCGCCAGTTTGTAAGCGATGTGGATTGGGGTGAATTGGATTATTTGGTTATTGATATGCCCCCGGGCACCGGCGATATTCACCTCACCATTGTACAAACGGTACCGGTTACGGGCGTTATTGTGGTGACCACGCCGCAAACTGTAGCATTGGCGGATGCAAAAAAAGGAATTGCCATGTTCGGACAGGCGCAACTGAAAGTACCGGTGATAGGCCTGGTAGAAAACATGAGTTATTTCACACCTGAAGAATTACCTGGTAATAAATATTACATCTTCGGAAAAGACGGCGGTAAGCATCTTGCTGAAGAATTTGATATCCCTTTTCTTGGGCAGATACCGATTGTGGAAAGCACGAGGAACGCCATGCGCCGGTCACGTCGTTTCGCGAATTGCCCCAGTGAGAGTTCGATGCTACCAAGCACCAACAATGCATAGAACGCAAGCTCCGGATGCACGGATTGGTACTTCATCAATGCGAGGAAACAGAAACTGTTGAGCAACGCGGCAACGGTCGAAAC
>JANYIM010000021.1 GCA_025362055.1 Bacteroidota bacterium | reverse complement strand
TTCAGGTATATTACTTTCTTTTAGGCTGGGCAATAATCGTAGTAAGCACCAGTCTTGGTTTTAATCGGGATGATTAAATTTCAAAATGCGTCACTACCGGGTTTTGATATTTCATTGATTCTGCCATAAAAAGCATAAATTCACAGACTTAACTTTATTCATTTCTTCTTCCTTCGTCTTGGTTCGTATTTTCACGGGCCATATCATGGGAATAAAATTCCTGATTATTATGAGTACAAATCTTTATATCGTCCGTCATGGAAAGATCAACACGGATGAGAAAAGCCGGGGAGAATACCTGCACTTGAATGAAGAGGGTAAGGCCTTTGGCTCTTACTTAGACAAACATTTCAAGGACATTTATTTTGATCATATTTTTTACCAGACAACAGATATCAAGACCAGCGACCCTTACAACCGTTGCCGCAATACCATCATGGGAATGAAGGGTGTTAAGACGGAGTTTGATAAAACGCAGGTGAGTAAGGTCTTCGAGGGGTTGAATGAAGAAGGTTCGGCTGTGCAGAATGTAATGATCTGTTTCCGTGCCGAAGGATTCAATGTGATCAGCAATATCGTTCACCCGGCTTCGGAGGAAGAATTCAGTAAAGATTATCACCGGGTATTCCAATATCAATTCAAAGGGAATAATTACAGGTTTATTGGCAAATTCAGTGCTGAAGAATCACGTTGATCTTTCGTAACATTGGGTTTAAATAAATTTCTTTTTATGCGATATAGTAAGCGCATTGCATTTTTATTTGCAATAGCATTTTCCACTACCTCATTTTCACAATCCATTTATCAATCTGCTACGGTCAGGTCTGCTTTTAAAAAGGGAACCCGTACCATTACAGGTAAGCCCGGTGTTGCTTACTGGCAAAACAGCGGGGATTATAATATCCATGTAAATTTTAATCCGGCAACCAACCTGTTAAGTGGTGAGGAAACCATTGTGTATTCCAATAACAGTCCGGATACCCTGAAGCGCCTTATTATCCGCCTCTTTCCCGATCATTATAAAAAAGGAGTAAAGCGTTCGGATGAGATCGCTGAAAAAGATCAGAATGACGGCGTAAGCATTGAGCAACTCAGTGTCGGCAATGAAAGCATCACCAATTTTTCTAATAATAAGAAAGCGTTTCACAGCAATACGAATTTAATTGTGATACCAAAAGATATGGTGCTACCACATACAAAAATAAATTTGAATGTGAAATGGCATTATACTGTCAATACCGGATCGCAAGTACGTACAGGCATGGTAGATAGTGGATCTTATTTCATCGCTTATTTTTTCCCACGCCTTGCTGTTTATGATGATATGAATGGCTGGGACGATTGGAATTACAATGGCCTGCAGGAATTTTATAACGACTTCGGCAATTTTAACGTGGAAATAAAAGTGCCTTTCAATGATGTGGTATGGGCAACAGGAGAAAGGCTGGGCGAAGAAGCGAACCTTGGCCCTGCCATCATGCAAAAACTGCAACAGGCAAAAAGTTCAGATAAGATCATACATGTAATTGATCCTGCAGACTATGCAACCAATGCAGTGATCAATTCTGATAATACAGGGATATGGAGATTTAAAGCAACAGGCGTGAGTGATTTTGCCTTTGCAGTAAGTGATCATTACGTATGGGATGCCAGTAGCGTATTGGTGGATTCGCTGACCAAAAGGACAACCCTGGTGAGTGCCGCTTACAATACCAAACACAAGGATTATTTTGACGTGGCCAACCAGGCCCACCAGTCGGTTTATTATATGAGTCATTTATATCCGAAGGTTGCTTTTCCTTTTCCACAGATCACTGTATTTGATGGCACCGACCAGATGGAGTACCCGATGATGGTTAATGATAATCCAACAGAAACGCATAAAGATGCTGTGCAACTAACATCGCATGAGATCTTCCATAGTTATTTCCCTTTTTACATGGGTATCAACGAAACGCAGTATGCCTGGATGGATGAAGGCTGGGCAACGATCGGCGAATCGGTTATTTCTCCAATAATGGGAGAGCCGGAAGATGAAGGTATTTACAGCAAGACACGTTATGAACATATAAGTGGAACAGATAAGGATATGCCGCTGATCACCAATACAAAATTATATGAGGGCGCTGCCTACCTGAGTAATTCTTATGGCAAAGGTGGACTATGTTACTGGGTATTACAGGATATGCTGGGGGATAAACTTTATTTTAAGGCATTGCATCAGTACATGAGCGACTGGCATGGCAAACATCCCATACCCTATGATTTCTTTTACAGTTTTAATAATGCTACCGGGAAGGACCTGAACTGGTTTTGGCGTACCTGGTTCTTCGATTGGGTGTATGCCGATCTTGGGATCACCAAAGCAGCGCAACAAAATGGAATGATTAAAGTAACGGTTACGAATAAGGGAGGATTGCCTGTGCCCGTTTACCTTACATTTTCATTCGATAAGGGCGAACCCAAAACCGTTCATTACGGCGCTGATGTTTGGAAGGATGGGAAAACGGAATTTATTGTAACGCAAAAATTTCCGAACAAAATAACATTTGTGCGGTTAGGGAATGACCTTACACCAGACAAGAATGGAGAAGACAATGTGTGGGATGGGAGTGATAAGAAATAAGTTTAAAACTTAAGGCCACTGTATCCTCATCGGAGACGAAGACCTGGGGATCAATGTACAGGCTTTGTTTCCATATGCTTTATATGCCATCCCTGCCCGGGTATCCAAAGCCAGTTGGCAGTATATTCTCCTTTAACGCTAACAGTATCTTTTCCTGCTATTACAACTGTTTGATGATACATTCCTTTTTGGAGAGAACTATCGCCATTCATGACTATTGATGATGTTGTGGAAGATTGAGACAGCACCTGTATATTTTTAAAAGTTGCCAGAAATTTTCTGATGGAGTCCCTTCCATGTGCCATTTTTCCAAGATCACCATCGGGCGTATACAGCATGGCAATAGCATCTGCATCCAGTTTTTTTATTAAGCGGTCATATTTTTTCATGGCAGATTCAACTCCTTTCTCATTGTGATGCGGAGTGTTGCAGGAAAAGGACAGGATGACAATAGTAATAAATAAGGCCTGTGAATAGTGGCGAAGTTGAATCATGGGTTAGTTTCTTTCTAAGATGCCAACTTAGTAATAATTACACAACAGGCGCTATGGTTTAAAACCAATTCTTTGCCTTGGCTCCCTCGAGGGGGGCAATAATTGCTTCAATGCCTGGAAGATCAATTTTATGTCTTCATCGTGCGCCGTTAATTTCTTTTCTACCTTTTGCATCTGTATTAAAATATCCTTATGCGTAAGTAACATCGCTTTCATTTTTGTAAATATCCTTATTATTTTAATGTTTACATTAATGGCTCTTTCACTATTTAAAACACAGGATAACATGGTAACCCCTTGTTCTGTAAAACAAAATGGAGCATAACGCAAACCCTGTTTATCTTCCTTGGAGGACGCATTTTGCGTCCTCCAATTTTCAAACTCTTTCTTATTCATCTCAAACATAAAATCCTTAGGAAACCTGGCCATATTTCTTCTTACAGCTTCTTTTAACCGCTTGGTTTCTACTTCATACAATAGCGCCAGGTCACGGTCTATCATTACCTTCTGACCTTTTACCACAAATATTTTATTCATGATCACCTCATCTGCTGCAGTAATTGATCTTGTTAAGCTTGCCATGGTGATCTTTTAGGGTGTTATATAATATTAACCTTATTGGCTATCGCAAAATGCGATAGCCAACGCTCCCGCAAACTAAATAATGATCAGGATATAATGTTTACGTTCATGAGGCGAAAAACACCCGCAGCTGAGAAGAAAAATAACATGAACAGGTTTGGGAATAAAAAAATCGGAACTATCGCCCCGGCTTTTAAAATAAAATTGGTTGTTTACCAAATATGTGTCCGCTTTTCTTTTGGCTTAAACATTTTATCTCCTTCTTTTACATCAAAGGCTTTATAAAAAGCATCAATATTGCTTAATGGCCCGTTTGAACGGTACATTCCCGGAGAATGTGAATCAGTTAAAAGGCGTGCTGCTGCTGCTTCGGGTAAAATATTATTGCGCCATACCTGCGACCAGTTGATGAAGAAACGCTGATCGGGTGTAAAGCCATCTATCTTTTTATCACTCATTCCCTGGGGTGTTTTTTTGAATGCTTCATATGCAATGTTTAAGCCACCAAGATCGGCAAGATTTTCGCCAAGGGTTAATTTGCCATTTACATGCAGGGTATCAAGCATCACAAAACCATTATACTGGTCCACCACTTCATCGGCACGTTTTTTAAATTCATCCGCGTCTGCTTTTGTCCACCAATCGTGCAGGTTACCATCAGCATCAAATTGCCGGCCCTGGTCATCAAAACCATGTGTCATTTCATGACCGATCACTGCAGCGATGCCACCATAGTTCAATGCATCATCCGCATTAAAATCAAAGAAGGGCGCCCTTAGGATACCGGCAGGAAAAACAATTTCATTTTTTTGCGGACTGTAATATGCATTTACGGTAGAAGGGGTCATATTCCACTCTGCTTTGTCGACACCCTTTCCAAGCCTGTGGATATTATCATTGTACTGCCATTGATTGCAGCGCTGGATATTGCCAAGGAAATCATTTCTTTTTATCTCAAGGCCATCATAATTCTTCCATTTATCGGGATAACCGATCTTTTTCATGTAGGCGGATAATTTCACAAGGGCCTTTTCTTTCGTTTCGGCGCTCATCCAGTCTAATTTACTGATCCTGTTACGGAAGGTTTCCTGCATATTATTCACCAGCGCCAGCATCCTTTCCTTTGCTGCAGGCTTAAAATATTTATCAACGTATAATTGTCCAAGTAATTCACCCAATTGTCCATCGATGAGGTTGCTCATCCGCTGCCAGCGGGGCGTTTGTTCTTTTTGTCCGCTCAATACTTTATTGAATGCAAAGTTTGCGTTCACAAAATCGTTGTTAAGAAAAGGAGCTGCCTCCCTGATCACACACCATTGCAGGTAAGCCTTCCAGTCACTAACGGAAACGGCTGAAAGCAGCGAATCGGCAAATACCATGAACTTTGGATTGCTCACTATCACGCTATCGGGTTTGGTGGCATAGCCCAGTTGCGACAAAGTACCCTGCCAGTTCAGGGTAGGTGTTTTTGCAGCCAATGCTTCAACAGAAAACTTATTGTATAGTTTAACCGGGTCGCGCATTTCAACACGGCTCAGTTGTGCACCGGCAAGCGCTTTCTCGATATCCAAAATAGCCTTGAGATTTTGTTTGCTGCCCGCTTCATCACCGGCACATAAAATAAATAACTGAACAATATATTGTCCATAAGCGGCACGTATGGCAACACTGCGTGCATCATTTTTCAGGTAATAATCCCGGTCGGGCAAACTGGTGCCACCCTGCCCGATACTGACAATATATTTTGTAACATTCCTTGCATCCTGTCCAACACCGATCCGATATAAGGGCGAGGCGATCGCATGCGAACGTAAATAATTGATCTGTTCAAGTACCTGTTCTTTTGTTGTTATTTTTGCAATAGCATCCAGGTAAGGTTTAATAGGTTTGTAACCTGCATTCTCGGCAGCAACACTATCCATTGCACTGGCATAAAAATCACCTACACGTTTCATCAGTGAATTGGATCCTGGCTTTGCAGCAGCATCTTCCAGCAAACTTCTAAGTGCCTTGGAGCTTTCTTCCGTGAGGATATCAAAACTTCCCCAACGGGTCTTTGAAGCCGGAACAGGCGTATTCTTTACCCAATTGCCATTGGCATATAAATAAAAATTATCGCCCGGTTTTACGGACAGGTCCATATTAGCGGGGTCAATGAATTTCTTACCTGTTTGAGCAAAGGAACTGCTGATACAGCAGGCCAGCACCAACACAAATACAATTTTCTTCATATAGTTTATTTTATTTAATGGATAAAAATAACCATCCTCGTATAATTTGGCAAAATAATTATGTTAACGGTAGTTGAGCGTTATCAATATAGTGCCGGCTCTGTGAAACTTAAGCCTTTTCCGTAAACTTAAGCCGCTTTGCCAGCCAACTTTCTTTTACTGGTAAGATCCATTTATCCAGCAATTCTTTTTTAGAGAGCACTGTATTGTTGAAGTAGGTGGTATTGGCATCAATGAAATTATTTTCCACAGCGTATTGGAGTTGGCCCAATGGCAGTAATTGTATCTTTTCTTTTATGATAAATGCAAGGTTTTGCCTGTCGAATAAAGTGGCATTGAATTTTTGTTCAATGGATCTTATCAAATGTACCGAACTGTCGGTACTGCAACCACTGACGCCGGTGGCCGTTTCATCTGCCATCAGTACAAGGAATTGCCCGAAGAATAAATTCGCATATCCCTTAACGTCAGCTCCATGGCTTTTCCATACAGCAACGAACGCACCCAGCATTTGTTGAATTTGCAATATTTCGCTTGCTTCAAAGGGCCGGTTACTTTGGTAGATCCAGGTCTTTGATGCGTCATCAAAATCAGCAGGGATATGTTGTTGAAAATTGAGGTTCATGCTGCAAAGGTAATGATAGAACGTGGATAACATGGATCAAAGGATGCCTGCGAAGATCTTTTCCATCGGCGTTATCGGCATCCTATCATCATATTGATGCGGCCACCAGTTCCGCAATATCCATCACCATCACGGCTTCTTCCTTATTACTGTTTTTGACACCGTCGGTAAGCATTGTATTGCAAAAAGGGCAGGCGGCAGCGATGATACTGGCGCCGGTTCCAATAGCTTCATCCGTCCTTTCAAAATTGATCCTGGTACTGCCTTTCTCTTCTTCCTTGAACATCTGTGCACCACCAGCACCGCAACAAAGCCCGTTGCTACGGCATCTTTTCATTTCAACCAGGGATATATCCAATGCCTCCAGTACTTTCCGGGGCGCTTCATAAATGTTATTGGCCCTGCCCAGGTAACAGCTGTCGTGGTACGTGATCTTTTTTCCTTTGTAACTGCCTCCTTCTTTCATAATGACCTTGCCTTCATCAATGAGTTGCTGTAAAAAAACAGCATGATGTATCACTTCGTATGTGCCTCCCAGTTCGGGATACTCATTCTTTAAGATATTGAAACAATGCGGACAGGCCGTCACGATCTTTTTTATGCCATAGCCATTCAATACCTGTATGTTCTGGTAAGCCATCATCTGGAACATGAATTCATTGCCGGCACGCCTTGCAGGATCACCGGTACACATTTCCTCTTTTCCCAGGATGGCATAACGGATGCCCACTTTATCGAGTATGGTCACAAAAGCCCTGGTTATTTTCTGCGCCCGCTGGTCAAAACTACCGGCACAGCCTACCCAGAATAATATTTCCGGGCTTTCTCCTTTGGCCATCATTTCGGCCATGGTTGGTACATGCATTGAATATGTTTTTAAACGAAGTGCCCCTTCATTGAGCATTGAATATTGATCATTTTTTAGAGAGATACCTGCAAATGATCAATGTTCAATGCTTACTATTCAAGCAAAAGGCATCCATTACTCAGTGACATTTCTCTAAAAAGTAAGATATGCAAAAAAAGATGATCTTCCTTACAAAAATACTTCAATAGTTTGAAACAGATTTCATTCAAATACTGCATTTTAAATATCTTCGTGACAACAGTATTATTTTGAAGCAACTATTTCACAGGATCACCAATTGGGAAGCTTGGCCTTTCAAATTAATATACGCACCCATTACACCCGTATGGTTATGGTATATTATAAGGTCAGGTTCGGTATGGTTCTTTACACCCAGCAATCCCAAACTCACTTTCGGAGGCATGGAAGGGGAACCCAAGAAAGAAATGTACGACCTGTTGCCCTCCGGATTATATCCAACCACTTTTAATGTGTTACCCGCACAGGGGCTTGATACAATAATCAATGAGCTACAAAAGAACGGCATCGGGTATCCGCTGATCGTAAAACCCGAAGTAGGTGGCCAGGGTATTCTATTCAGGAAAATAGATACGGTGGAAGAGTTAAAACACTATCATTCAAAAGTACCTGTTGAATACATCGTGCAACGCATGGTGCATTACCCGATGGAAGTAAGCATATTCTATATTCGCCACCCGCAGGAACAAAAAGGCAGGGTAACGGGGTTCTTACACAAGATACCGCTACAGGTTACCGGCGACGGGCAACATACGCTGGAACAATTGGTAACACTGCACCCTAAAGGAAATAAAAGGACCGGGGAACTGCACAGTAAACATAAGGAACGATGGAATGAAATATTACCGGCTGGCGAAAGATACATGCTGAGTTATGCGGCTAACCATAACCGTGGAGCTCATTTTGTTGACCTGAAAGATGCCATCGATGAAAAACTGGTAAGCATATTTGACGAGATCAGTCATGGCATCAATGATTTTTTTTATGGACGTTATGATATCATGTGCACCAGCGTGGAAAACCTCAGGCAGGGCAGGAACTTTACCATCCTGGAATACAATGGCTGCGGCGCTGAACCCAATCATTTTTATGATACGGGTTATACCTTGCCGGGTGCCTACAAGGAAATTTTATATCACTGGAAGGCGCTGTACCGGATCAGTAAATACAACCGGCAGCAGGGTATCAGGCCATGGCCACTGCAGAAGGGAAGAAAATTTTTAAGGGAAACAAGGATGTTATATGTTAGGATGAAAGAGGTTGATAAGT
>JANYIM010000268.1 GCA_025362055.1 Bacteroidota bacterium | reverse complement strand
ACGTAAACCGCTCCTTCTCCTCCCGGAGAAGGCTGAGGTAGGACCGATGAGCGACGAATTAAAAGACATATTATCCGATCATAACAAAGAGGTAGAGCAGGAAAAACTGCTGGACTACCTCAATAAAAAACTATCGGCACCCGAAGCGCATGAACTGGAAAAACAGATGGCAGATGATGAATTTATGAATGATGCCGTAGAAGGGCTGGAGAAATTCAATAATAAAAAAGACCTGCCCCTATATGTTGAGCAACTCAACCGCGACCTGAAAAAACAACTGGATAAAAAGAAACAGCGGAAAGAAAAACGCAAACTAAAAGAACAGCCCTGGCTCTATTTTGCCATCCTATTGTTACTGGTATTGCTGGTCATCTGCTATGTGCTGGTAAAAAAGCACATGGATGATAAACCTAAGGTTGCAGCCCCACAAGCCAGCAGCCAAATGCAAATGCCCCACCCGCATCTCCCCGATTCCCGTATTTGACAGGCGTACCTCGCCGGGTTCATTTGTATTGGTTTGTTTAAATTTATTTTATTTTCAATAATTACTGAAATTATAATATAAATTGATTACCTTTAGGGTACAAAATAACCGTTATGACAACCGCCACCATACCAACACCAAAAACGGCCGGCAAACCAGGTACCGGGCAGTATGCAAGGATTCGGGATTACTACAATATCGCCGGCCCCGATTATGCAGCCTGGAGCAGGGATTTCAACATGCACTTTGGTTATTGCAAATATTTTACCGATATTTTTTCACTGGAGAAAATGCTCTGCCGAATGAATGATGAAGTACTAAATCATTTACAATTACCCGCGGATAAACCCATCCATATTGCCGACCTGGGCTGTGGTATCGGTACGGTTGCAAGGTACACGGCAAAAAAATATCCCCGGGCACGTATCACCGGTACAACCATTGCCGATTTCCAGGTTGAAAAAGGAACCGGGTTTATTGTAAAAGAGCAGCTGACAAAAAAAGTGAACATCATAAAAGATAATTTTGAACACAGCGGTTTGCCCGATGCTCATTTCAACTTTGCGTATGCATTGGAAAGCGCCTGTCATGCCCGAGGCAGTAACAAAGAATTATTCATTGCCGAAATGGCAAGGATCTTAAAAACAGGGGGCCGTTTTTGTATTGCCGACGGATTTATAAAGCACGATAGAAAATTACCCTGGCTCTTTAAAAAGCTCAATCACAAGATCATCAATTGCTGGGTCCTACCCTGCTTTGGAAACCTCAACGAATTCAAGGCCGCACTATTAAAATATGGGTTAAAAGACATAGAAACAGAAGAAATAAGCCTTCGGATAGCACCTTCTGTTGCCTATGTACCTTGGACCTGCCTAAAATTTTTGGTAAAAGAATTATGGCGCAACAAAAGCCTAAGGCTTAAAAAAGAAAGATGGAACAATGTAATTGCACCGCTGCTGGGAATGGTACTGGGATTGTACAGGAAGCATTTTGGGTATTACATCATCAGTGGCAGCAAATAGTGTTGCTGATTTTGACTTTATTTGAACTTACGCAGCTACCACCACTCGTAAACGCCGCCGTCTGGTCTCCGACCAACGGCGAAAATTTGAAGGTACTTGTTTTTTATCGTAGCATTATTCGGGTAATCAAGAGTATGCTACAGGTGCCCGTTGGTCGGAGACCAGACGGGGGCGTTGGGGATTGGAAGATGTTGTAAATTCGAAGGAGTTAAAGAGAACACCTACAGCGGCGCAAGCTACAGCCACGATACCCCGCCTTCGCAAGTACCCAGCCGTTGTGCATTTGGGCGTTTTTGAAATCAAGAATTTACTTTAATAGGCCTAAGCAGGGCTATGTAGGGAGGAACTAAGGCAGCGGTAAGGAGCAGGGTAAGAGGTGCTACGAAGGATAGTAGGCAAACTAACGAAGGATAGTGGGGAATAGTAGGGAAACTTGTCTTGTACTTGTATTGTACTGAAAAAACTTTACACTTCAGGTGTCTTGTACTGTGTCAAGACATGAAATAAAAGGGTTTCACCCCGCCGTAGCGGGGCAAAGAAATCGCAAAGACGCGGGTTTAAATGCGACTTGGCGGTTCTCTTTTTCCGCCGCGGCGGATGAAATT
>JANYIM010000260.1 GCA_025362055.1 Bacteroidota bacterium | reverse complement strand
AACAGGATCATTACCAGGCAAATGATGGGCTTAGATAACAGGGTATGGCGCGTGCTATCTGTCATGGTCATTATTTCACTGGGCTTATTAGGTTACCGGTTCATGGAGGTAAAAAAGTGCAAGGCCGTTAGTATTTCCATTAAGTCAATCACCGAACATACAGACAGTGTCTTCATTGCAGGGGAAACCCTCACTTTTATTGCTTTAACTGAAGGAAATGAAATAAGCTGGGATTTTGGAGATCATTCGGCCAAAGAAACCGGGCAATTTGTAACACATCAATACCAGACCAACGGCGTTTTTTATATTACGGCGTCTACGGGCCCGCTTTGTAATGCCAGCAGGCAAATAACCATTAAACCACTTTCGGAAGTTCAGCTAAAAGCTGATAATGTTGTTACCGGCCAAGAGATCATTGGCCCCTCCTCCACCTTTACCGGCAAAGAGGAAATGTTCAGTTGTATGGTAAGCGCAAGTACTTATGAATGGTCGATCCCTAATTATCCAAAGATGATAAGAACAGGACCTTCGGCAAAATTTCAATTCCCCGGTGTAGGCAAATATATTGTACAGGTTACTTTGAACCAGGACCGCACCAAAAGATATACCAAGGAAATAACGGTTGAGGATGCCCCAAAACCAAAGATCGAAGCACCTCAAAACATTGCACCGCTAATACCTGGCAATATGCAGGTTGCACCAGCTAAGAAAATTAAGATAACAGACGCAATCTTCCTTAGCTACCTCGAGAAAGTGGTGAACAAGGAAATGAAAGCAGATGGTTTTGATGATTATTTATGTTCCGGTGGTGATACCAAGGCGCTGGTAAATGGTAAATTAACCACATTTACCACTCTTTGTGATGAGATAAGTGGAAAGAAAAGAAGGAAATTCATCATTGGTAAAACAAAGATCAGGATATCCTCTGCCGTGATGCGGCGCGATGCAGACGGATGCGTTACCAGTGTTGAAGTACAATATCATTAGATGTCGCAGTGGATGGTCATGCGTTTCCAAATAAATAATTAGTAAGCTAAAAAATACTGTTTTGCTTAGAATAACAATTTCAAAAATTGTATAATTTGGACAGTACCCTGTCACTTAATGTAGTAAAATGAAAAAACGGCTTTTCCTTAACTTACCGGCACTTTCCAAACTTTTATTAATCTGCCTTTTTACATCGGTCTTCAGCAACAGCCGTGCCCAGGGCGGCGAACCTAAGGTTACTGTTACTTTAAAAATATTGAAAATTGGATACAACGATGTTGACAAAAAAAAGAAAGCCCGCCCGGTCTGGAAATTTTATTCCCCTACCGGAATGCCTTTAACAAATGCCAAGGCCGGTGATTGCTATGAGTTTAAATCAAAAAGAAAAAATGATGACGATGATGTAAAAGAGGAAGAATCGGAACTAAGGCCTTTTAATGCTTCGTTGCCTTCATTTGGAATTATGATGGAATGTTATGCCAGTACCAAGGGGGGAACGGTCTGTACCTATGATGCGAAAGACCAGGAGCATTCAAAGATAACCTACACCCTTGACCCGGTTATGAATAAAGTATTAACCGGTGATTGGAGCGGTGACTTTAAAATTGTAGATAATAACGGGGCATTTTATGCTTTTTGTAAATATAAATATACTTTAATTGAACTGGGTAAGATCACTGCTACCTTAAAAGATAGCATCAATGCAGTTGACCACCTTATTGAATTAAAAGTATCACCCCTGATACCCAATAAAGAAAATATGCCTTTTCACTGGGAATATTCGCTTGATACTATTTCATGGACCAAGATTGAAAATTCAAACACAGACAAATCCGTTTTTAAATTTAACCCGCTTAAAGACATTTTTAAAGAAAAGTTTGATGTAACCAAAAAAATTTATTTCCATGCAAGCCTGGATAATAATGGCCTGACATTGAATTCGAATGCACTTTCCCTTTCTTTTACTCCTGCAGCACCCATATCCACTGACACGCTAACACGCTATTCCTGTCACGGTGCAACCAATGGAAGGATTCTTATCAGGAATATTAAATCCGCAACTGCTAAAATTAATTATGTACTCAGAAAAGGGGATGCCGGAAAAATCCTTTGCGATCTGCGGGACACTAGTTTTTCAAGCTGCCCCGGCTTTTTGAAAAAAGGATATGCCAGAGGAAGCAATATTGACTTAAATGATTTGCCGGCAGGAACTTATAACCTTATTATTTATAATGGAGAGATGGAAGTTGGAAATGTCTATACATCATTTAATTTTAATATTGATGAGTTACCAGAACTTAAGATAAGGCCTAACTCCCGGCCCCACCAACCAACCTGTATAAATGAGCAGGGAGGAGGAATTTCGTTAAAAGTAGACGGGGGAAAGAATCTCTGGCAGATCATATTATCCCCAAAAATGGGAAAGTTAACCTGGCATGGAGGAGACGACATTTCGATAGATGACCTGCCTGGCGGTACTTATTTACTTGAGTTAACTGATAAATGTGGCAACTACCAGTACAAACAATTTTCCTTACGAAAACCAAAGAGATTGGCCATCGACAGCATCGTACTTCACAACAAACCATTAGAATTACAGGTAATTATTAAACCTGGATCAGGTACAAGTAGTTACAAAGTCACGGTTACCGATCCACGGCAGATTGAAAAACCCTATGATAACATTACTGAGATCAATATACCTATACAAGATGAAGGGCTTTACCGGATACGCATAATGGATAATGGAAATTCTAATTGTCCATCTTTGGATACAACTGTAACAATTAAGAAAACCGGGACTGCAAAATTTCCAAAATACCAGATCGGCGAAAAAGATGGTACAGGAATATATTACCGGAAAGGTCTTCATTTATCAAAAAAAACAACTGAATACTGCATTGCTTCGTTTGGCAGCAGAAGATCATTGGATCGGATGGGCAATTCTTTTACGGTGTCATTTTTTGCATAAAGAATTAAAAAGATTAAATTGTCCTGTATTAAAATCGTGATCATAAAATGAATTTCTTTGCAAAGCAACTTGGTTTTTTAGTACTCCTGTTGATTGGAGCGAGTGTACAGTCTGCATCTGCACAGAAATACAGCATTTCCGGTGACACCATTTTTGTAAATGCTGAACTGGAGGTAAGGATCAGGTTCCCTTCTCTCCCCTCTTCCTTTTATACGGCCCCTACCAATGCCCCTTACAATTTCAAGACGGTAGGTAAAGGGTTTACGATCAATGCAAAGTCGGAAAATACAAAACCTGCCACATTATTTGTAACAGAAGGTAAAAGGAACCACCGGTTTATCATCGTCTTCAAGAAAAAGATCGATTATAATAATGAAGACGAGATCGATTATGACTACTCAAGCAAAAAGAAATTAAAACATCATATTAAGCAGGAGGCAAAAAGGAAATCCTAAGTAATGCGATATGAAATCTAAGGCAACGATCCTTGTTCTGGTAATTTGTTTTTTATTTACCGGTATGCCCATGAGATCTTCGGGGCATGATATCATTTTTTGCGGTGAAAGGATACCTGTAGATGATCATTTTGTCGCAGACAAACTGATGAATATCATAAAAAGGCAGATCAATAATGTAAATGTTCCTGAACTGCGCCAAAGGGTTAACCAATACATGAACATCATAGAGTACTATCTGGAAGCAACCGGCTTGCCTGAAGATTTCAAATACCTCGCCATTGTGGAAAGCGGTTTTAAAAACCTGGTCTCAAGCGCCGGAGCTGCTGGGTTTTGGCAATTGATGCCTCCTACGGCCCGCGAACTTGGACTGGTCGTAAACGGAACCATTGATGAACGCAATGATGTCAATAAATCCACTTATGCTGCCTGTAAAGTGCTGGCCACTTCTTACCTGTTCATCAGGAAAAAATTTGGAATATCTTCCTGGGTATTGACCGCAGCATCCTATAACACTGGGATCGGTAATATTCAGAATGCCATTAGCAGGCAAGGAAATAATTATTTTCAAATGCAGCTGAATGCGGAAACAGCAGAATATGTATACAAGATCATCGCTGTTAAAGAATTATTTGAATACCCTGAACTCTATATGAAAAATTTTGGGTTCAATGTCTTTAATACTGCTGCGCCCTCAAAAGGAAAAAAGAAAGATGATAAAACCGGCACTGATAAAGTGAATTTTGGGGGAATGACCGTAAAAGTTGATGAGAATGATGGGGAACACCCTGTT
>JANYIM010000229.1 GCA_025362055.1 Bacteroidota bacterium | reverse complement strand
TATTTCAATTATGCGTACCAATACTGTTGATGAAGCATTAGCGATTGAAAATGCAAATCCATACGGCAATGCAGCATCGGTTTTTACACAGAATGGAGGCATGGCGCGTTATATCATTGACCGGGCAAGTGCCGGAATGATCGGCGTGAATGTGGGTGTTCCCGTTCCGAGAGAACCTTTTTCTTTTGGCGGATGGAATGAAAGTAAATTTGGAGTAGGTGATATCACCGGTAAAAGTTCAATAGAGTTTTGGACGAAATTGAAAAAATCAACCACTAAATGGAATGCTGAGGCAGGAGTAAACTGGATGAGCTAAGGCCCCACGCAAAGCTGCAAAGACCCGCTAAGGTATTTTACTTCTTTGCGATCCCTTTGCCACTTTTCGTTAAATAAAAAAATGATTTTATATGTCAGGAACAAAAACACTATCAGAAGCAACCGGGATCATTCAAAATAATCTCGACTATACCTTATTCTCCTGGAGCAAACAAAAAGGCATTGCGCCCATTGCCGTTAAACACGCAGAAGGCGTTTATTTATATGATTATGACGGGAAACGTTATATCGACTTTTCCTCAGGGCTGATGAATGTGAATATCGGGCATGGTAATCAGCGTATAACCGATGCTGTTGTAAGGCAAATGCAGGAAGTGAGTTATGTAACGCCCAGTTGTGTTACCAAAGCGCGTGGCGAGTTGGGGAAAAAACTGGCAGAAATATGTCCGGGCGACCTTAACAAGGCATTCTTTACTTTATGTGGCGCAACATCCATTGAAAATGCCATTAAACTGGCACGTTTATATACAGGCCGGCATAAGATCATTACCCGTTACCAATCTTATCATGGCGCTTCCATTGGTGCAATGACGGCAAGTGGCGATCCCCGCAAATTGCCTGTAGATGCGCAACAGGCGCCCAATTTTGTACACATTGATATCCCTATCTTATATCGCTGGGAATATGGGGAAGAGAACCTGTTGAAAGAAACAGTTGCACAAATGGAAAGGCTTATTGCTTTTGAAGGTGCGGGTAATATCGCCGCCATTTTACTGGAAGGAGAATCCGGGTCATCGGGTTGTTTAAAATATCCTGTTGGGTATTTAAAAGCAGTAAGAGAAATATGTAACAGGCATGGTATCTTATTAATAATGGATGAAGTGATGAGTGGATTTGGGCGCACGGGAAAATGGTTCGGGTTTCAAAATCATGATATCATCCCCGACATGATCGCTATGGCCAAGGGCCTTACCTGCGGCTATCTTCCATTTGGTTGTTTAATGGTAAGTGATAAAATAGCAGCTAAATTCGATGATACGGTATTGGCACTCGGACTTACTTATTCGGCGCACCCGGTTAGTTGCGCTGCCGCTTTGGAAACTTTGAAGATATATGAAGATGAAGGCCTGATAGAAAACACGGTTGCCATGAGTAAGTATGTAAATGAGCAGGTTGAATTATTGAAACAAAAGCATCCGTCTATCGGCGAATTCAGGAATACAGGGTTATTAGGTTGTATTGAAATTGTAAAGAACCGCAAGACTAAGGAACCGATGGCGCCCTTTAATGCCAAACCGGATGAAATGACGGTGATGAATAAGGTAGCTGCAAAAATAAAAGACCTGGGTATGTACACTTTTGTGAGATGGAATTATATTTTTATAGCACCACCGCTATGTGTTACGAAGGAGCAGGTCGATGAAGGACTTGCGATCATCAGTGAGGCGATTAAAATTGCCGATTTGGAAACCAATTGATTTGGAGATTGAAAGGAGAATAAATATTCTTGCATCATCAAATCATCTCATCACCAAATCTCCAAATTGAATCATCACCAAATTTATTTAATGGATTTGAATCAAACCATAGCTGACCCTTCTCTCATTAACGAAGACCTTGCACCCATTCCGCAGGATAAACGCACCTGGGGCACCTGGAACTATGCGGCGTTATGGATCAGCATGAGTTTATGTATCCCTACTTACATGCTGGCGAGTTCATTGATCGGCCAGGGAATGAACTGGTGGCAGGCGATACTAACGATCTTTATCGGGAATACCATTGTATTATTACCAATGATATTGAATGGACATGCCGGAGCAAAGTATGGCATCCCCTTTCCTGTTTTTGCAAGAGCAAGCTTTGGAACAAAGGGTGCAAATATTCCAGCGATGTTAAGAGCCATCGTTGCCTGCGGCTGGTTTGGCATTCAAACATGGATAGGCGGAAAGGCGATCTATTATTTGATACGTGTATGGTTTCCATCCTGGCCCGAGATCGCTACTGCAACTTTATTTCCACAAGCCGGGCCTTTTATTTGCTTCCTGTTATTCTGGTTACTGAATATGTTCATTGTATATCTTGGTGTTGAAAGTATCCGTAAGCTCCTGGTGTTTAAAGCGATCTTTCTTCCTGTTGCTGCATTGGCACTGCTCTATTGGGCATTATCTTCCACGAATGGTTTGGGCAGTATTTTACAACAACCTTCAAAATTCAATGATACGGGTTCATTTCTTGTTGCATTCTTTCCGGCACTAACGGGCATGGTAGGTTTTTGGGCAACGCTATCTTTAAATATTCCCGATTTCACCCGTTATGCAAAATCACAAAAAGCGCAAAGAAGAGGGCAAGCGATGGGGCTTCCTGCTTCGATGACATTATTTTCTTTTATTGGTGTGGTTGTAACTTCAGCCACCACCATTGTTTTTGGTACTACCATTTGGGATCCGTTGGTGTTGGCTGCAAAATTTGATGGTAAGATACTGGTGAGTTTTGCAATGCTTGCTATCGCTATCTCAACATTAGCTACCAATATTGCAGCAAATATTGTAAGTCCGGCAAATGATTTTTCAAACCTCTCTCCTAAAAAAATAAATTTCAAGACCGGGGGATACATTACGGGTATCATTGGCTTATTGATTTTACCATGGAAATTGGCAGAAGATCCCAGTGGTTATATTTATACCTGGCTGGTCGGATATTCGAGCTTGCTTGGGCCGATCGGCGGTATCATGATTGCTGATTATTATTTCATTCGTAAACAGCAGTTGAATGTGGATGAATTGTATCAGCACAAGGGCCGGTATGGTTTTACAAATGGATTCAATAAAGTTGCAATAATTGCATTGCTCTGTGGTATATTGCCAAATGTGCCGGGGTTCTTGTTGCAGATAAAGGCCATCGATACAGAGCTCTTCCCGGTATGGGTATCACATTTATATAATTATGCGTGGTTTGTTGGGTTTTTGGTGAGCGGGATGGTGTATTATTTAGTGATGAAGAAGAAGTAACTGCGGAGGCGTGGAGACGCAGCGTATTTTGGCTGCGGTAAAATATATTGACATGAGTATCTTGATCAAAAACGGAAATATTGTTACTGCTGCAGATAATTATGTGGCCGATATTTTTATTGAAAATGAAACAGTTTCAGCGATCGGGAAAAACCTTTCGGTAAAAGCCGATGAAATAATTGATGCAACCGGCCTGCTCGTTTTTCCTGGGGCCATTGATCCGCATGTACATTTAGAAATGCCGTTCATGGGAACCTTTAGCAGCGATAATTACGAAACTGGCACCCGCGCTGCCCTATATGGGGGTACCACAACAGTGATAGATTTTATTTTACAGAAACAGGGTAACTCATTGTATGATGCATTTAAGGAATGGAGCGGTCGCGCCAATAATAATGCAGTGGGTGATTACAGTTTTCATATGGCAGTTACGGATTTTAATGAGAACACTTGTAAAGAAATTGTTGACCTGGTAGAAAAAGAAGGCATTACTTCTTTTAAGATATTCATGGCATACAAAGGAGCATTGATGATCGATGATAAACAAATGGTGGGGTTGATGAATGAAGTGAAGCAAAGGGGAGGAATGGTTACAGTACATGCTACCAATGGCGACATGATCGATTTCTTAATTGCCAAACACCGGGCCGAAGGAAAACTAGCACCATTGTACCATTATCTTTCTCAACCCGAAATAACCGAAGCTGAAGCATCCGAACGTTTTGCCGGTATTGCAGGCTATACGGGCTGTCCTGGTTATATCGTGCACATGACCTGCGAGGGTGCATTGAATGCGGTAAGAAATAATAATGCAAAAAACCAAAAAGTATTTGTGGAGACCTGCATACAGTATTTATTATTGGATGCATCTTTATATGAAAAGAATTTTGATGGGGCAAAGTGGGTGATGAGCCCGCCATTGCGGGAGAAGAAGGACCAGGCTGCTTTGTGGGCGGGAATCAACCAGGGCTTGGTACAGGTAGTGGCAACCGACCATTGCCCTTTTACCTGGGAGAAAAAATTATTGGGCAAGCATGATTTCTCTAAGATTCCAAACGGCCATCCTGCCATTGAGCATAGGGTTGAATTATTATACAGCGAAGGGGTGCGTAAAGGAAAAATTACAATGAATAAATTTGTGGAAGTACTGAGCACCAACCCTGCAAAGATATTCGGTATGTTTCCGAGAAAGGGCTGCATAGCGCCGGGTTCAGATGCGGATATCGTGTTGTTTGATCACACTTCAACAAATTTATTGGCTGTTATTCTTCCCTTTCTCACTCCTTCGCTGTACAACAATTCAACACAATGTTCAATTGCCGGATGACCGTTTGGTATTTTTGAAA
>JANYIM010000158.1 GCA_025362055.1 Bacteroidota bacterium | reverse complement strand
GAATGCCCGTTATTAAAGCAGATTGCGACCTCGCAACCGATACATCAAGGGGCATTCCGGGCAGGTCCATTCTTTTGAATTGGAAACCAAACCCCGGATCTGCAGGCTTCAGGGTCATATCTACATTAATACCCGTATGGAGGCCGGTTCCGGATATGCTTACAGGCTTTACAAGCGTGTGCTGTTTATCTGGGTTAAAATTTTTGTCCATACCGTATCCCGAATTTTGTTGGCAAAGATATTTAAAATAAAATGGCTGAGTACTTAATGGCGCTATGAAACTAAACTGTTTTCCCTTAAAATTGGAACTGAAAACTCCCAAAAATACCAAACCTGGAAGTTTTTTGGGTAGGTAGGGGCCTTGGTAGTACTCTCCAGACAAAATCAAGGCGCAGTAATTTAAGGATATTATCGATACCGGTACCCAGTTCCATATAAGTACTGCCATTTAAAGTTTTAAAGAGACCAGTGCTGTTATTCAATGCCTGATTAGCGGAACTCAATGATCCCCACAGCGCTTTAGCATTCCAGAATTGCCGCCATTTTAATTTACGTGTGATGGGAATAAAGCGGAATAAGCCCGAACCAATATTATGTTCCACACTGATACCGGCATATTTGTCACTTATATATTCAAAACGGTTCATCAGGTTAAATGCCGAAGGATTATAATAATATATATCGTTGCCCGGATGATTTTCCAGGAAGGTGAAAGGAAGGGTGCCGCTTATTTTCCCGGCGTATGCTTTATAGGAAAAAGAACCGTAGGGTGATATCTTAATATAGTCGCGAATAGACGCAGAAACTTTGGTATAACTATAAGCACTGTTGATAATGCCCGGGAATCCTTTGGCCAGCATCATTTCCACAACCGGGTACTTGGTTCCCAGTGAATAGCGGAAATAATCACTTTCAACAAACTGTTCTAAATAAGCGAAACGCAATTTTACCGCAACCTCAAAATTGGTGAGCGGCTCACCGCTGCTCACCGGGAAAGCTGTTTTAAAAGGCAGGTTCCTGAGCGGAACATATTGCCGGTGCGTTACGAACCATTCTGTGGAAAAACCCTTACCCCATTCATTGAACACTTCAAAACGTGCATCCTTCACTTGTATGAACTTATGGGTGGTATTGGGTTTGCGAAGTGCAAAAGAAAAAATATTGTCCTGGCTTACTTCGCCATACTGGCTGATGCCGTTGTCGATGTCATCGGAATAAGAAGCGTGTAGCCGAAGCCGTTTGGGCTCTCTTTTCAGTATCCAGTATGCTTCCGCTTTCCCTTTTAATTTTTTATCAAGAGTGCCATAAGCGAGGTACGTATGAAGGTAGATGGTCTTATTGAAACCGGTATTGGTACCCAGGTCGAAACGAAACCGGGTGCCTTCCCATTGGTTGCTGCTGATCCAGTTGAACCAGGGCCCGATCTCATAATTCCCGATATTCTTATAACCCGTACCGATGAATTTTAATGTTCGCTGCAATCGTTGAAATTTTGGCATCTGCAGCAACTTGTCAATGGTGGTGTAAATGGCTTTTTCATTAACAGATAAGGTATCATGGCGCAATACATTCCATGCTGAGTCAGATTTTCCGGTTACACCCGCCTCTGTCTTTACCACTTCTTCAATAGGTTGCTTCTCGAATAAATGCCTTATCGAATCATTGTTGATGAGGATATTCCTGTAAGCAGTTGTTTTTCTGCCGATGAGGGTAAGCGATTGTTTTCCCAACACCCTGAAATCTGCAAAGAATTTATCCCGGTTCAAAAAATAAACAGAATCATTGATGGGTACAAATTCCTGGAATACACTGATGCGGTCGATATAATTAATATTGGCCTCTTTGCCAAGGTACAGGGATATTTTTTGGATCTGCCATGTTTTATCAACTACCCAGGCATCACCCTGGAAAGTATTTTGCCCCGGGTGCTTTGGACTAAAAACAAAATGTAATAATTTTTTTCCGCTTACCAATTGTGTATCCGGCACGTGAAAATTATAATACACATCTGCATTGTCATTGAAGGGGCCGATGAAATCCTTATCCATTACATTTACAAAATTTCCGTAAATGTTCACGTTCTGGTTCATCACACCCATTAAACGGCTGATGCTTTCATTGGTAAAACCTTTTGTATTACTGGCTTTGATATTCTCAAAATATTTTTTTGTGTTTTTCTGGTACGCATAATCGCTCACGCTTTCGAGGAGGTAGGCGGGTAAAAAAGGATCCTTTTCGGAAGTGCTGTCAATATTGTTGAAAATAAAGGAGAAAGGTTTCAGTAAAAAATTCTTCTTCGCTTTTTCTGCATTGAAATTTTTTATGTCAACTTCCAGTTTATTATAAGCCTCGTAACCAAAGTTGGGCAGGTTGTAGCGATTGTATTGTTTCTTCTTGCTCATTATTTTTTTCCAGAGGAACAAGCCCTTGTTGAACTTGGACTTTACCACTACCGCATTGCCAACACCACCTCTTTGCAACTGAATAAGAACCGGTTTATCATTGGCAAGATCGGCCATTGGGATCCTGTATAATTCATAGCCTATATAACTTACAACCAGGGTATCATTGGCAGGTTTATTAAAGTGAAAAGAGAAATTTCCGGCACTGTCTGAAACTTTACCGATGCCAGACCTTGAAAAATAAACGGACGCATAAGCCACCGGTTCCCTGGTATGTGCATCCAGTACGGTGCCGCTTATGTTGATGCTTTGCGCTTTTATGGCCGGGGATAAAAAAACCAGTAACAAAAATGATATCGTAGTTCGTATAGCCTTCAAAAAACCTGTTTTAATGTATTCAAAGATATTTTATTTATTGAGCCATTACAAACAAGGGGTGTTAAGAATAAGATCATACCTGTAAGTGTAAATAGAAACCAGTGAAGAAGAATGATAGCGTATAACCGCCGCCGGTTATTTTTTGTCTGTCAGGTCTTTCACTAATTGCTCCAGGTCTTTCACCCTTTTTTCCAATGCAGGCAAATTACGGGCTGCGGCCTGGGCGCGCATAGAGGTAAGGTAATCAGTTGCGGGTGTGCCTGTAACCGATGTGTTAGGTGTTTTTATGGATTTACTTACGCCGCTTTTTCCATTGATCTTTGTACCATCGGCAATTTGAAGATGTCCTGCCAATCCAGCCTGCCCCCCGATGATCACATTGTTGCCTATTTTGGTACTGCCGCTAACCCCCGTCAATGCAGCAATTGCTGTATTATTTCCAACTTCAACATTATGCCCAATTTGCAACAGGTTATCCAATTTAGCGCCAGCCTTTATTAACGTACCTCCAATAGTAGCCCTGTCGATAGTAGTGTTGGCGCCTATTTCAACATTGTCTTCAATTATTACATTTCCTATCTGTGGAATTTTTTTAAAACTTCCATCTGCCTGCGGTGCAAAGCCGAAACCATCACTTCCAATAACCGCACCGGCATGAATGATAACATCGCTGCCGATGATACAATCGTGATAAACTTTTACCCCCGGATGTATAATGGTATTTTTGCCCACCGTTACATTTTTGCCCAAAAAAACATTGGGGAAGATCTTTGTGCCATCAGACACGATCACTTTTTCACCGAGGTATGCAAAGGCGCCTATAAAAACCTGTTCTCCAACTTTTGCGGTAACATCAATATACGCCGGCTGCTGTATGCCGCTTAGCTGCTGGGTTTGGATCTGCTGGTATTTGTCTAAAAGTGTGGCAAAGGCCGAGTAAGCATCCGGTACTTTTATTAAGGTAGCGCCAACCGGTTGTTTTAATTCCAATGATTCATTGATGATAATGATGGAAGCGCCCGTACTATATAAATATTCTTCGTATTTGGGATTGGCCAAAAATGCCAGTTGCCCTTCACCAGCTTCTTCGATCTTACCAAAAGAAGATACTGTTGCTTCGGCATCGCCTTCGATCCTGCCATTGATCATCATGGCTATTTGTGCTGCGGAGAATTGCATGTTGTTAAGGGTTGATGGTTCATAGTTCATGGCTGTGCCTTATGGACTATGAACCATATACTATGATCTAAGGTAACAAATGTAATATTTTTTAACCTTGCCCCTGAGGTTTTGATTGATGAGGGCATTATCCACTTCCGAAATGTCTCTTACACTGCCGTCTTTAAATAAAATGTGGATGTGCTCATCCTCGAAATTATAGGTGCTGCTTACTGCTTCACCGGTAAAGACCAACCAGCCTGCTTCTTCGGCAGTAATATTCAATTTGGCACAAGCTTCCATTGTTTTTTCTTTTACCAGGTCGACATCAATAGCTTCTCCAAAATATTTCACTTTCAGTAATTGGCGGTTGATGATGCCCTTGCATAAAGTTGATAATACTTTATCGGGGTGATGGGCCCAGCCCTTGATCGCAGACAATACATCATGATCATCGAGGTTACAGAATTCTTCCAGTGTTACGGTATTGATCGGTTGATTAATGAAATTATTCAGGGGTGCCTGTGTTGTTGCTTTGATAAATTTTGCCCTTTTAATGATGCGTTGTAACATTTGCTCTGAGCACAGTACTGTTTTATGCAGGTATACCTGCCAGTACATGAGGCGGCGTGCCACCAAAAATTTTTCAATAGAATAAATGCCTTTTTCTTCTACCATTAATTCCCCGTTCTGTACCGTCAGCATTTTTATGATGCGGTCGTACCCGATAACACCTTCATTGACACCGGAAAAAAAACTATCCCTTGTGAGGTAATCCATCCGGTCCACATCCAGTTGTCCGCTGATGAGCTGGTGCAGGAATTTTTTGGGATGCTTGTCTGTAAAAATATCTATTGCCAGCTGCAGTTGGCCATTGGACTGCTGGTTCATTTCTTTCATGATCATCAAAGAGATTTCTTCATGATGCATGCCTTCGATGAGCACATCTTCCAAAGCATGACTGAAAGGGCCGTGACCAATGTCGTGCAATAAAATGGCGATTTTAGCAGCCTGGTCTTCTGCCGCAGTAATTTCAATGCCCTTGCTTTTTAATTCATTGAGTGCATTGCCCATTAAATGATAAGCGCCCAAAGAATGATGCAGCCTGGTGTGTACGGCCCCGGGATATACCAGGTACGCCATTGCCATTTGATTGATGCGGCGAAGGCGCTGGTAATAAGGATGAGCAATGACCTGGTAAATAAGTTCATCATCAATGGTGATAAAGCCATAAACGGGGTCATTGATTATTTTTCGGAAGGTCATTGGTTGTTTAAAATTTGGAGTTTGCCGTTAAGCCTTCAAAAGAAGCAGTATTTGTTAAAAGATGCACAAAGCTAAATAAAGCTTATCAGCATTGATATAAAAAATTAAATTTGTAAGAATGGGGGAGTGCTCATTTTTTAATCAACCCCGGATCGCTTCGATAAAAGTTGATAAATAGTAAGCGATACAAGTGAGATTCTTCTTTCCTTTTACTAAAAAGAAAGAAGAACAGAATAAGTTCACAACGATGTTGAGCTAAGATCAATAAGCTGGTAACATAAAACTGAAAACGGTAAACTGCAAACAAAAAATTATGAACGTAGCTAAAATACTTTGGGTAGATGATGAAATAGACAGTCTTACATCGCAGATCATGTTTTTGGAGAACAAAGGATACGAGGTGCAAACCCGTACCAATGGCTTTGATGCGGTGGAGTTTGTGAAAGAAAATGTTGTAGATGTGGTGTTGATGGATGAATCGATGCCGGGTATTACGGGCCTGCAAACCCTGCAGCAGATCAAAGAGATCAACAGTAACCTGCCGGTTGTGCTGATCACAAAAAATGAAGCAGAAAATTTAATGGATGAAGCCATCGGCTCACAGATAAGCGACTATCTCATCAAGCCCGTAAACCCCAACCAGGTATGGCTGAGTTTAAAGAAGATCATTGATAATAAAAGACTGGTTGCAGAAAAAACCACTTCGGCATACCAGCAGGAGTTCAGGAGTTTGTTCATGGCATTGAACAGTAATCCTAATTACAATGAATGGATGGATATCTATAAAAAACTGGTGTATTGGGAACTGGAAATGAAGAAAAGCGATAGTCCCGAAATGCAGGAGGTATTTCAAACACAGAAGACAGAAGCCAACACCGAATTCTTTAAGTTCATGTCAAAGAATTATGCATCATGGGTGAATCCAAAAAGCGTCGACGGGCCCATCATGAGCCATTCTTTGATGAAATTCAAGGTATTTCCCCATCTTGAAAAGGGTACACCATTGTTCTTTATCCTGATCGATAACCTGCGTTTTGATCAATGGAAAACGATTCAACCCATTTTTGCAGAAAGTTTTCGCATACACGAAGAAGAAACTTTTTATGCCATATTGCCAACGGCCACGCAGTATGCACGTAACGCCATTTTTGCCGGGCTGATGCCCATTGATATTGAAAAGCAGTTCCCGGTTCAGTGGAAGAATGATGATGAGGAAGGTGGAAAGAATATGTTTGAAGAAGAATTTTTCAAAGCGCAGTTAAAACGTTTGGGTAAAGGCGATCTAAAGTATTCTTATACCAAGATCACCAACAACCACGATGGGCAAAAACTAGTGGATAACATGCACAACATGTTGCAGAATGACCTGAATGTGATCGTATATAATTTTGTAGATATGCTAAGTCATGCACGTACCGAAATGGAAGTGCTGAAAGAGCTGGCAGGGGATGAGACCAGCTACCGTAGCATTACCGAAAGCTGGTTTGCACATTCACCGCTTCACCAGGCACTTAAAAAAATTGCAGATAAGAAATTAACGATGATCGTTGCAACAGACCATGGCAGCGTGCGGGTGAAGACACCTGTTAAAGTGATCGGCGATAAACAAACAACCGCTAACCTTCGTTACAAACATGGGCGAAATTTGAATTATGAAGCCAAGGAAGTACTGGCTTTTCGCGATCCCAGGGAAGCCGGCCTGCCCGTGCCGAATGTGAATTCGTCTTTCATTTTTGCAAAAGGAGACCTGTACCTGTGCTATCCCAATAACTATAATCATTTCGCTAATTATTACCGCAATACCTTTCAGCATGGAGGAATAAGCCTGGAGGAAATGATCGTGCCGGTGATACGGATGACAAATAAGTAAAAAATAAAAAGCCAAAACCCAAAAGCAAATTTTCAACGTATTGGTGATAACTTAAAATTTTTGAAGTACTTCCCTGCTTTAACTTTGCTATAGCATAAAATTACTGCTTTTAACTTTTGATTTTTAACGTTTGAATTTCCCATGAAATACACACAAAACATATTAGACAAAATAGAGAAGGTGATCGAAGAAAGCGGTTATGTGATCCGTTATGAAAGAGGTACTTTCCAAAGCGGTTATTGCATTTTGCAAGAACGGAAAGTGGTGGTGCTGAATAAATTTTTTCAGACTGAAGGAAGAATAAATACATTGATCGATCTTATGCCCCAGCTCAATATCAGTTTTGATGCGCTAACACACGAAAGCCAGAAGATGTATGAGGAAGTGATGAGTGTGGTGAAATAAGTTGGTAGTTTAGTGCTCATCTACCAACTGCATTTCCCTAACTTTGCCTGGTGCAATGCCCCCCGTTAAAAATAACATTCCTTGGAACCGGTACCAGTAGCGGCGTACCAATGGTTGCCTGTAGTTGCAGGGTATGCAGTTCTGTAGAAAAAAAAGACAAGCGCCTGCGCAGCAGCATCCTGGTAGAAAGTGATACCACTTCCTTTGTAGTGGATACCACACCAGATTTCCGTTACCAGATGCTGCGGGAAAAAGTTACCAAACTCGATGCGGTGCTGTTCACCCATCCGCATAAAGATCATGTGGCCGGACTGGATGACATAAGAGGATTTAATTATTTTCAGCAAAAGCCCATGGAAGTATATGCCAATTCCCTCACGCAAGCAGGATTGAAAAAAGAATTTGATTATGTTTTTGCCGAAAAAAAATATCCCGGCATCCCGGATATAAATTTGAATACCATCGACGCTGCGCCATTTTATATTGGTGATATACCGGTGATACCGATCCAGGTATGGCATTTGAAAATGCCCGTTCTTGGATTTAGGTTCGGAAAGTTCACATATATCACGGATGCAAACAAAATTGATGCAGCCGAAAAAGAAAAGATAAAGGGCTGTGAAGTGATGGTGTTGAATGCATTACGGCAACATAAGCATATTTCACATTATACACTGGATGAAGCTGTTGAACTGGTACTTGAATTAGGGGTGCCTAAAGCCTACTTTACGCATATCAGCCACCAGCTTGGCTTACATGCCGAAATAAACGCAACACTTTCGGCCGGTATGGAACTGGCCTGGGATGGCCAGCAGCTCTTTTTTGACTAAAAGAAGGTTTTTCTTTTCATTCAACGGCCTTTTTCTCCCTCATTTTATTGTAGCCCTTTTTATCTTGGGTTCCCGTGCGTAATAAATTTATAACCGACTACCTGTCTTTTACCCGAAAAGAGCGTACAGGCATCATTGTTATATTATTCTTCATTGTGTTGTTTTGCCTGTTACCGTTCTTATATCCGTTGCTCACCTCGCATAAAAGGATTGATCATGCTGAATTTGAAAAGCAGATCGCTTCACTTACAATACAACAAGCAGACAGCAGTGACCAGTTTGGAAAGCAAAACGGTTATGCAGCCAATTACCGGCATTATTATCCTTCGTATAAAAAAGGATCGGATGAAAAACCAATACAAGGAGCAATGTTTTCCTTTGATCCAAATACATTATCTCCTGCCGGTTGGAAAAAACTGGGGGTAAGGGATAAGACCATTGCAACCATCCAAAATTATTTGGCAAAGGGTGGAAAATTTAAGCAAGCTGAAGATATCAGCAAGATATGGGGATTGCATGAAGATGAAGTTAACCGCCTATTGCCTTATGTTTCGATCGCAGAGCAGGTTAGTCCACAGGTTGTTGAAAAGAAAGTGTTTGAAACCAGGCCTTACACAAAAAAAGAAAATAAAATAATCCCTTTTGATATTAATTCCGCTGATACAACTGCTTTTATTGCTTTGCCAGGTATTGGAAGCAAACTCGCCAACCGCATCATTGCATTCAGGGATAAGCTGGGAGGTTTTTATAAAGTGGATCAAGTGGGAGAGACCTTCGCCTTGCCGGATTCTGTTTTTCAGAAAATAAAGCCCGTTTTGATATTAACCAATACAAGCCTGAAAAAGATCAATATCAATACCGCAACAGCAGATGAACTGAAAATACATCCTTATATCCGCTATGCACTGGCAAATGCCATTGTTCAATATCGCTCTCAGCATGGAAATTTTTCTTCAATCAATGATATTAAGAAAATAATGATCCTGACGGAAGAAGGCTATAATAAGCTGGCGCCTTATCTTACCCTATAATAACAGGCTAACAAACGTTAGTAGGTCAAAAATTGGTAAATTGCAACCCTAACGATTGCTTTTTATGAATTTTACCACCAATGAGCTTACCCTGCAGGTTGCTCAAACTGCAAAGGACTTTGCCCTGCAATATATCAAACCACACCTGATGGAATGGGATGAATCACAGGAATTTCCGGTACACATTTTTAAAGAAATGGGTAGACTGGGGTTAATGGGTGTATTGGTGCCCGAAGAATATGGTGGTAGTGGATTGGGCTATTTAGAATACAGTGTTATTATTCAGGAAATATCAAAAGTATGTGGCTCAATCGGCTTATCACTAGCAGCGCATAACTCACTTTGCACAGGTCATATCCTGGCATTTGGCAACCAGGAACAAAAGAAAAAATATTTGCCTAAACTCACAACCGCCGAACATATAGGCGCATGGGGGTTAACAGAAGCGAATACAGGAAGTGATGCAGGTAATATGAAAACCACTGCGATAAAGGATGGTAATGATTGGATATTGAATGGAACCAAGTGTTGGATCACGCATGGCAAAAGCGGTGACATTGCTGTAGTAGTTTGCAGAACAGGCGAGCCAAGAGCAAAGGATAATTCTACTGCGTTTATTGTTGAACGTGGTACGGCAGGATTCACCGCCGGTAAAAAGGAAAATAAATTGGGAATGCGGGCGAGTGAAACTGCAGAAATGATCTTTGATAATTGCAGGATACCAGATACCAATCGCATCGGCGAGATAGGAGCAGGGTTCAAACAAAGCATGAAGGTGCTGGATGGTGGAAGGATATCCATTGCAGCATTAAGTTTGGGAATAGCGAAAGGTGCCTATGAAGCATCTGTTCAATATTCAAAAGAACGTCACCAGTTCGATAAACCCATTTCCAGTTTCCAGGGAATAAGTTTTAAGCTGGCGGATATGGCAACTGAAATTGAAGCAGCAGAATTACTGATCAACCAGGCCTGTGATCTTAAGACGCGTGGCTTGCCCATGACGAAGGAAGCAGCGATGGCTAAATATTATGCGAGTGAAGTAGCAGTAAGGGCAAGTACGGATGCCGTGCAGATATTTGGTGGCTACGGCTACACGAAAGATTTTCCGGTAGAGAAATTTTACAGGGACAGTAAATTATGCACCATTGGCGAGGGAACAAGTGAGATACAAAAACTCGTGATAGGTAGAGAAATACTAAAATAATAACAAGACCCCGAATTCAACTTCGGGGGGTTTTTTTATGCCCACCTTGTAAGAGGGAAGCGTGACTTGTTTAACCTTTATCAACTATGCAGTATCGGGTGTTCCTTTCATATCATGTCCGTCAGCGAGCTGAAAGAACTCCTTCCTTTTGGTGAGCATCTGGTACATGATACAAAGCCAGATCCCGGTATACGGAAGTGATTTTAGTGAATGTTCGTAAATGTAGTTAAGAATAAACCGAGGGGTAGGATCCATGGATAATACTGTCGCAATTAAGACAAACAGGGGAATAAAAATTTTCATTGCTTTTGTTTGTTTTTGAT
>JANYIM010000196.1 GCA_025362055.1 Bacteroidota bacterium | reverse complement strand
CACGTCTCCATCCTGCACTAAATACTCCTTTCCTTCAATGCGGAGCCTTCCATTTTCCCTGCAAGCAGCTTCTGATCCGTATTGGATAAAATCCTTGAAGGCGATGACTTCCGCTTTGATGAACCCTTTCTCAAAATCGGTATGGATGACACTGGCAGCCTGTGGCGCTTTCCATCCTTTATGTATAGTCCATGCCCGCACTTCCTGTACACCGGCGGTGAAATAAGTGTAGAGGTCCAGTAATTTGTAAGTAGACTGGATAAGACGATCCAGTGCCGGCTCGGTCATTTTATATTCTTCCATGAACATCGCACGGTCGTCGGGCGTATCGAACTCTGCGATCTACGCTTCAATGGCATTGGTCATTACGATCACCTGGTTGCCTTCATCTTTTACTGCTTCGATCAATTGCTCAGAATATTTATTACCGGTGTGCATCGATGCTTCATCAACATTGGCAACATATAATACTGGTTTATTTGTAAGTAGGAAAAGATCTTCAATTGCTGACTGCTCTTCCTTTGCCAGTCCAAGCGATATGATATTCTTCCCCTGCTCAAGATGTTGTTTGCATCTTACCAGTACTTCGTATTCTGCTTTTAGTTTGGCATCACCGGTCTTCAGCATCTTTTCTGTCCTGCCCAGTTTTTTTTCCACGCTCTCCATATCCTTCAGCTGCAGTTCTGTTTCAATGATCTCTTTATCAGAAATGGGATTGATAGGCCCTTCATCCCTTAAGATATTTTCGTCTTCGAAACAACGGATCACCTGTATGATGGCATCCACTTCGCGGATATTGGCCAGGAATTTATTTCCCAACCCCTCGCCCTTGCTGGCACCACGTACCAGCCCGGCAATGTCCACGATCTCGATCTGGGTTGGTACGGTTCTGTCGGGATGCACCAGTTCGGCCAGTTTATCAATTCTTTCGTCGGGAACGTCCACCAGCCCTACATTGGGCTCAATGGTACAAAAACGATAATTACTCGCCTGAGCCTTGGCGCTATTGCTTACTGCGTTGAATAAAGTTGATTTGCCTACGTTCGGTAATCCTACGATGCCTGCTTTGAGTGCCATGTCTTTAATTAATAATTATGAATTGAAAGTAAAAGGCAAAAGTCAAAACCCGGAATTGAGAGTGCTTTTGAGCTTTTTGGTTTTCACTTTTCAGTTTTGACTTCCTTGAAAAATTGGGTGCAAAGGTAAGGTTTGGAACGATATTTCTGTTTTCATATTAAAAGACTAATTTCAAACATCAAAACAATTGGCTCCACAACACTAATCTCTTAATTCTTAATTCTAAACTAGCGGATGGCATTAAGCAGGATATGGTCGGCATTTATCATCGTTGCCATATTGGCTGCGGGTTTTACTTGTCTTTTTTCTACAGGCGGCAACACTGTTTTTAATAAAATGGTAGTTGGCAAGTCAGGTGATACCAGTGGTACCAGAACCGTTGACAGTGCAAGCCTTTCACCGCTTGTTGCCAAAATGCTGACAGCATCAAATACTGCCAAGATCGGGGATGATAAATATGTAAAAGGCAGTGATGGAAAGATCACCACTTATAAGGAACAAAGTGCCGATGGGATCATTGCAACCTGCGACAGCGCCGTTACCATTTGTTTTAAACTGATCGGTATCATGGCACTCTTCATGGGTTTTATGAGCATTGCTGAAAAAGCGGGTGGAATAAATTTATTATCCCGGATGATCGGCCCCTTTTTTACGAAATTATTTCCCGGTGTGCCCAAGGGCCATCCTGCATTTGGCCATATGATGCTAAATTTTTCGGCCAATTTATTGGGATTGGATAATGCTGCTACACCGTTTGGGATAAAAACGATGGAAAGTTTGCAGGAATTGAACCCTGATAAAGAAACGGCTTCCAACGCACAGGTGATGTTCCTGTGTTTACATGCAGCAGGGCTTACCCTGATACCCGTAAATATCATTGCAGCGCGGGCTGCCAATAAAGCCATGGTGCCCACAGATATTTTTGTGCCCTGCATGATTGCAACCTTCATTGCCACCATGGCAGCGATGTTCATAGTATCATTCAAACAGAAGATAAATATTTTTCAACCGGTGATCCTTGCATGGGTGGGTGGATTATCTGCATTGATTGCGGCATTGGTCCTTTATATAAACACACTGAATAAAGATGCGATGGACGGATTCTCTGGCCTGTTGAGCAATGGTATCATCTTACTGATATTTCTCCTGATTGTACTCGGGGCTTTGTATAAAAAGATAAATGTATTTGAAGCATTTATTGACGGTGCGGTAGGAGGATTTACGACTGCTATAAAGATCATTCCTTATTTGGTTGGGATGCTGGTTGCGATCAGCATGTTGCGTACCAGTGGCACGTTCGACGTGATCATTGATGGCATGAAACACCTGTTTGGCTCGGTGGGGATGGATACACGTTTTGTAGATGGGCTGCCTACTGCATTGATAAAACCACTGAGTGGCGGAGGAGCAAGGGGAATGATGATCAATACCATGCAGGCATATGGTGCGGATTCCTTTGCAGGGCGTTTATCCTGTATCTTACAAGGCTCATCGGATACTACTTTTTATGTGATCGCTGTTTATTTTGGGGCAGTATCGGTGAAGAATACACGCTATACGGTAGGGGCCATGTTGCTGGCCGACCTTGTAGGGATCATTACTTCTATCGCTTTATGCTATCTATTTTTCGGGTAGATGGCTATTGCATTAGGCATCACTGTTTCTTCTCCTTTAATTTTTCTATCAGCAGTGAATCCTTATGAGAAGGGTTTAACACAGGTGAACTATCGGATGATCTTGCATTATCTGTTTCATCTTCCTCTTCTGTTGCATAATAATTGCCAAAAAGATTGGCCAGTATCTTTGCATGGTAGATAGCACGGGTAAATTTATTACCGATGAGTATAATGGTAGCGCTATCCTGTACCAGGCGGATGAATGTTGCATTGCTGCCATGCCACCAGCCATTGTGGTAGATCATTTTTTTTCCGTCGGGATAAATATTCATGCGCCAGCCGAGGCCATAATTCCTTGTCCCCGCTTTTTCATTACTGTATGGAGCATAAGCCTGCTCCAGGGTTTCGGGCTTAAAGATGAGGTTACTTGTTAGCGCCCTGTCCCATAACAGCAGGTCTTGCGGCGTGGTGTAAACGTTTTTGTCGCCGTACACCATGTCTAAAAAATTAATGGTCATTAACCTGCCCTTCCAATCGTAACTTGGGTTCATCTTATTGATATTGGCAAGCGTATATACAGCGCTGTGTACCATTTTAAGCGGGATAAAAAAAGTATTACTTAAAAACTCAGGTAATTTTTTACCGGATATTTTTTCGATCAGTAATGCCAGTAATGCATAATTGGTATTGCTGTAAGAGAAATGGGTATCGGGCGGCGCAATATTTTCCAGTTCGGCTTTACGGGTGATGAGGTAGTTGAGCACATCTTCATTGGTTACATACCTGGTTTTATCCCAGCCCAGGTTTTCCATGAAGTAAATGTAATTGGGCAACCCACTCCTGTGATCGAGTAATGTGCGGATGGTAACACCGGGATAATTGAATTGGGGGAAGTATTTATTGTATTCATCATCTAAACTTAGTTTTCCATCCTGCCATAATTTCAATACCGCCATTGCAGTAAATGTTTTTGAAGTGGATGCGATCTGCATGGGTGTGTTGGCAGTAATGGTATCCTTGCCGGGCAAATGGATGGTGCCTTCATATCTTTCAAAAATGATATTGCCGTTCTTTGCAACGATCATACCTCCGTTGAAGCCTTTTTGTTTTAATGCGGTATCATACCAGGCCTCGCAGGCATTGCGGATGCGCTCTGTTGTTGCTTTTGATACAGGTTGCGGAGCCGCCAGGCTATAGTGGGCAAGGGAATCACTGCCATCTGTATTTTGTTTAGAACCGGAAGAATGACAGGCGGATAAGCTGATGAGCATGACCGGTATTGCTGCATAGCGGTACTGCCGACGACGGAAATGCGACGCAACGATGATGCCACAAAGAACAAATGCCGGTATCATAAAATATTATAACTTATATCAAATATATTTGTGCAAAATACGCTCTAATCATCATGGCAGAAAAAAAATTAACGAGTTATCCCAAGGAGAAGATCAATATCCTTTTTTTAGAGAACATCAGTGATGTTGCAGTAAAGCATTTTAATGCTGCGGGTTATACGAATGTAAAAAAGATGAATGGGGCATTGAGCGAGGATGAATTGGTGGCGGCAATAAAGGATGTGCATTTGTTGGGGATCCGCAGCAAGACACTGGTCACAAAAAAAGTTTTGGACGCTGCGCAAAAATTGCAGGCCATTGGGTGTTTCTGTATTGGAGTAAACCAGGTTGACCTGAAAGCTGCCACCAGGAATGGCGTGGTTGTCTTTAATGCACCGTACAGCAATACTAGGAGTGTTGCAGAACTGGTGATCGGCGCTTCCATCATGCTGATCCGTAAGATCGTTGATAAAAATAAAGCGGCACATGAAGGTGTATGGCTGAAGGAAGCGAGCGGTTCTTATGAACTTCGTGGAAAAACACTGGGCATCATCGGTTACGGCAATATAGGCAAACAGGTAAGCGTACTCGCAGAAAGCATCGGTATGAAAGTTGTTTTTTATGATACGGAAACAAAGCTGCCACTAGGCAATGCAGAAGATAAAAAAAGTTTAAGGGCCGTGGTTGCGCATTCTGATATCATTACCCTGCACGTACCAGAACTGGAGAGTACCAGGAACATGATCAATAAGACGATGCTCAGGTATTTTAAAAAAGGAAGTATCCTTATCAACTATGCGAGGGGAGAAGTGGTTGACCTGTTAGCTTTGCGGCAATCTTTGCTGGACGGGCATTTGAGCGGTGCTGCTGTGGATGTGTTTCCCATGGAGCCCGAAAAGAACGGGGACCGGTTCACTACCCCATTGCAGGGGCTGAGCAATGTTTTACTAACGCCGCATATCGGGGGAAGTACGCAGGAAGCACAGCACAATATAGGCAGCGACGTAAGTGCTAAATTATTTAATTACCTGGAAAAGGGCATCAGCACCGGATCGCATAGTATCCCTGCACTGGCATTACCGCCACAGGAGGGCACGCATCGCATACTGCATATTCATCATAACGTGCCGGGTGTACTTTCGGAGATCAATACGCAATTGAGTAAGCATACAATCAATATATTGGGCCAATACCTTAAAACCAATGACAGTATCGGTTATGTTGTACTGGATGTTAATAAGAACCTGAGTAAAAATGCGCTGGATCTTTTGAGAAAGGTGAAAGCAACGATAAAGGTAAGGGTCTTATACTAAGCCCGCCTTAAGCCGGAACTTCGCACACTGTAAATCACAATAGCCTTTGCTATAACAAGGGTTACCGGCTAAATAATTAAAAATAGCCGGAAATAATCATTCTCTTCAATATTTCTCTTTCTTATTTTTCAATATTTATTGAAAATAATGTATCTTTGTGCTGTTAAAATGACTGTGTATGAAACTCGTAATCATCGGCGGCGGATTTGGCGGATTAAGGCTCGCGCGCAAACTCAATAATAAGCCCGGTTTTGACATTACCCTGATCGATCAATTCAATTACCACCAGTTTCAGCCCTTGTTTTACCAGGTGGCTACGGCCGGGCTGGATGCAAGTAATATCTCTTTTCCCTTGCGCAAAGTTTTTCAAAAAAGTAAGAACCTGCGTTTTCGCATGGCTGAAGTAAGGCAAATATTGACTGCTGAAAAAAAGATCATTACTGATATCGGTGAATTTGAATTTGACGCACTGGTGATCGCAACCGGTGCCGGCACCAACTTTTTCGGCAACCAGCAGTTGATGGATAACGCCTTCCCGATGAAGAGCACCGTGGAAGCCCTGCAGCTGAGGCATCGCCTGCTACATAATTTTGAAGATGCATTGAGTGTAACTGATGCCGCAGCACTGCAAAGGCTGATGAATATTGTAGTGGTGGGTGGCGGCCCAACAGGAGTAGAACTGAGCGGTGCCATCGCCGATATGAAAAGGTTTGTGTTGCCCAAAGACTACCCAGAGCTGGATTTTACAAAGATGAAGATATACCTGCTGGAAGGATCTGGTAAAACCCTGGCGGCAATGAGCGAAAAGTCGAGCAAAGATTCCCTGTGTTATCTTGAAAAGTTAGGCGTAACCGTTATGACCAATACCATATTGAAAGGCTATGATGGCACAACGGCGATATTGCAGAACGGTGAAAAGATAGACACGGCCATGCTGATCTGGGCAGCCGGCATCAGGGGCAATGTGCCCGAAGGCATTAGCAAGGATCTTATTGCAAAGGGCAATCGCATCAAAGTTGACCGGCATTGCCGGGTAAATGGTTTCAATGATATTTTTGCCATTGGTGATGTGGCGCATATGGAAGAACCGGCCTGGCCCAATGGCCATCCGCAAGTAGCCCCGGTGGCAATGCAGATGGCTGATACACTTGCGACAAATTTGCGCCGCATTGAAATGAAAAGCAGTACTGACCTGCTGGAGGAATTTGTTTATAATGACAAGGGAAGTATGGCAACGGTGGGGCGTAACCTGGCAGTAGTGGATATACCTAAGCCCAAATTACATTTCAGCGGTTTCTTTGCGTGGATGACCTGGATGGGATTGCACCTGATGCTGATACTGGGTGTTAAGAACCGGTTCTTTGTTTTTAGTAACTGGCTCTATAATTATTTTACTTACGACCAGAATTTACGATTGATATTCCGTGAATTTTATAAGGAAAGAAAAAAATGAAAGCGATCCTGGATATTTTATTTGGGCTTGCGATATTTATCCTGGTCATCGTCTTATTTTTTGCACCGGTATTGATCTTATTCTGTCTCTATTTATTTTTCGGCTGGGACTAAAATTACCTGGTAATCGATTTGCCGATTCCACATAATTACGATCAGCTCAATAGGTTTAAAATCTTTTTTGCCCTGCTCTTAAATCCCGCTGTTTGATAGGGCAGCTGGTCTTCGATCAATAATTTTAACTCCGGTATTATTTCGGGATATTGTTTGGCAAGACCACCCAACACGGTCATGGAAAATACTTTGATGGCGAGCGCTTCTGTGGGTGATTCCAGGTAAGCAAAGCAAATATTCATTATCTCGCCCTGGTATTTTTTTGGAATTTCGATATCCTGTAAAAGCCTGATGGTGTTGCGTTTTACGGAATCATGCAGGTTGGGCTCCTGCAATTTTTTTATAAGCCTGCCCCAATGCTTAGTGATGAAGCCGGGGTAGGCGATCACACAATAACCTACCGGCCAGGCTGCTCTTTGCACTACGCGGTATTCGCCCTTGAGAAATAAGTTGAATAGTTCATTAAAACGTTCCTGCTTGCCGCCAACCCATTTTACTATTCTGGTGCATTGAGCCTTGGAATGCTCTTTTAATATTTCTTCTCTTAATTTCACAAATTACACGAATTGTAAGAATTGTACGAATTTAGCAGAATATGAGGGAAATTTTTGCGCAATATGGATTTGATGAAAAGGATTGTGTCACCCGGCCCTTCGGCAATGGCCTGATCAACCATACCTGGTTACTGGAAGTAGGGCCTGAAAAATTTATCCTGCAAAAAATAAATGACCGGGTTTTTCAGTCACCCGCAGATATCGCCTTTAATATCCGCCTGCTTGCGGGCTACCTGCAACAACAGTACCCTGATTATTTATTTGTGGCCCCGTTACAAACCAGTGATGCAAAGGATATGGCATCAGCTGAGGAAGGGTATTTCAGGATATTCCCTTTTGTTAGAAATGCACATACCATTGATGTGGTTGAAAAACCCGGGCAGGCTTATGAAGCGGCAAAGCAGTTTGGCAGGTTCACGAAAAATTTAGCGGAACTGGATCTTGCTCAATTGAAGATCACGCTGCCCGATTTTCATAACCTTACATTGCGTTACCAGCAATTTGAACATGCCTTGTGGAACGGGAATAAGGAAAGAATAAAGCAATCTAAAGACCTGATCGAATTTATCAACAGGCACAGAACGATCGTAGGTGAATTTGAATTTTGCCGGCAGGATTTTAAGATCCGGTGCACCCACCATGATACCAAGATCAGTAATGTTTTATTTGATGAAAATGATAAGGGGCTTTGTGTGATTGACCTGGATACGGTGATGCCGGGTTATTTTATCAGTGACGTGGGCGATATGATGCGTACCTATCTCTCGCCCGTAAGCGAAGAAGAAAAGGATTTTTCGGCAATAACCATCAGGAAGGATTTTTATAATGCGATTGTGGAAGGGTACTATGGTGAAATGAAAGAAGAACTAAGGGAAACAGAGAAAGAACAATTTTTGTACGCCGGTAAGTTCATGATCTATATGCAAGCCATTCGTTTTTTAACCGATCATATCAGCAATGATATTTATTACGGCTGCAAATATGAAGGGCATAATTTTATAAGGGCCGGTAACCAGGCTACGCTTTTACAAAGGCTGATTGAATTCAAAAGGATGCTATTCTAACGTTTTTATTCCGCTGATCTTTTTTGAACTTAGTTGAAAGAGGTCAAATATTATTATGTCATTATCTCCTTTATTTAGCCAGGAGGCGGGGCAGTACAGATGCTGCTGCGGGCCTATATTCCAGTACCGGCCAAGGTTATGGCCGTTTACATATACCATTCCCTTACTGTAATTGCTGAGGTCAAAATAAGTATCACCGGTTTCGCTTAAAGTGAAATTCCCTTTAAAGAATGATCCGGGCCTGCCCTCCACACCACGATCAGGTTTTGCAGCCCTGGTCACAAAAGCTGCATCCATTGGCAATGAAAAAATATCCCAGTTCATCAATGTCATGCCATTTAGTGTAACCCTATCCGTGATACCTTTTCTGTCGATGAGGTATTGCGCAAAATTGATATGCCCCATGCCTTCTACTAAAATGTCCAGGGTTGGATCATCCATATTGGCCTTAGGTAAATTGACTGTCCACCTGCCACCATCCCTTTTAACGCTGTCAATGAATTTTCCATTTAAAAAGATCATTGCAAGATCATGTGGTTCGGTGATCGTTAATTTGCCGCTGTGATGGCCAATGAGTTTTGTCCGGTATAATATCAATCCCTGGTTCTGGCCAAATGCTTCCATTGGTTTGGGTTGCACAGAAGATACGGGAACGGGTAAATGATCCCAAATGGCTGTCATGTATTTCATTTCTATCACAGGGATATCGATCAGGGGAATTGTTTTTGGAATATCCGGAAGCATATGACCGGCATACTTCGCGATCAGATCCCGGAGCATAAAATATTTTGCGGTAGCCTGGCCTTGTTCATTGATAGGAGCATCGTAATCATAGCTTGTGATATCGGGCTGGTATTGTGTTGCAGCAAAGGCATTGGCGCCGGCGGTAAAACCAAAATTGGTTCCGCCATGCACGACGTAAAGATTAAATGACCTTTTATTTTTTAATAAATATTCCACTTCTTTTTTCAGGTCATTGGTATCAGGCCTTTGCCATTTTTCGCCCCAATGTGTTAACCATCCCGGGTAGGTTTCGCTGCTGAAGGAAGGAACGTCAGCATCAGATATTGTTGCCTGTGCAAAATCATCATCGCTGCTGCCACTGTCGAGGCCAATGGCTGTTCCTTTGATGTGCCCGGCTTCCAACATATAAGCCGTTGCTCCATCAGCGGTATAAAACGGGACTTTGATGCCATTCTTTAACCAACAATTTCTTAAAGCCTCCAGGTAATTTTTATCATTCCCATAACTGCCATATTCATTTTCAATTTGCACCATCAATATCGGGCCGCCGTTACCGCATTGCAACGGTGCTACTTCTTTTGAAAGATGTGTAATGTATCGTTCTGCTGCAGCCATGTAACGGGGATCCATACACCGGACCTTAATATCGGGATATTTTAAAAGATAAGGGGGAATACCGCCAAAGTCCCATTCAGCACAAACATAAGGGCCGGGCCGCAATAGCACCCACATGCCTTCCTGCTGACAGGTACGTATAAACGCAGCCACATCCCTGTTGCCGGCCTTAAAATCAAATACACCTTCTTTTTGTTCGTGGTAATTCCAAAAGATATAAGCTGCAATGGTATTGCATCCCATGGCCTTCGCCATTTGTATTCTTTGCTGCCAGTATTCCCTCGGGATCCTTGCAGGGTGCATTTCCCCGCTTATGATCTGGAATGGTTTCCCATCAAGCAGAAAATCGGTCTTAGAAAGCGAGAAAGTATGTTTTGTTTGAGCAACACAATCCCCAATCAGTATAATTACAAAAAATATTAAAAGTACTTGTTTCATAAATGTTGAATAAATAGGATAAGCTGAAGTGCACGTCTTTGCGAGGAGGAACGACGAAGCAATCTGCTGAATAAAACTAGCTATAAGGAATTACCATTCTTTTACTTCTTCCCACAGATCATTCCAATGTGGATTCATTGAATGTACCAGGTCCTCCTTCTTTCTCCTGTTGCCCGCCTTGATCTGTTTTTCCCTGACTATTGCTTCTTCAATTCTTTCAAACCATTCATACCACACTAATTTATCACAATTAAACCTCGCTGTAAAACTATTTTTAAATTCTTTGTTCTTATGTTGATAAATACGTCTCGGTAGATCAGCGGTTAAACCGGTGTATAAGACTGTGTTGTGAAAATTAGAAGTGATATAAACACAACCCCCGTATTTCATGCTTTCCTATTTTTGGATAAATACCGGTTTTCGTCTCATCATTACTATGTCACCTACTTGTACAACTGATCTTTGGCCTTTCTATTTCTATTCAGCAGATTGCTTCAGGTGTTTTTATGCCTTCGGCAAAAACACCTTCGCAATGACGGTAACTTCGGCAGCTGCACTTTATTGCACTTTATTGAACTTTAATGACATCATACAATGATTTTATTTTCAACTTTTCCAGGTCTGCACTGCTTATGTTTTTGCCGTTGATGGTCAGCAAAAGTTTTGTATTAGGGTGCAGGTCAAAGTAATCCATGTTTAACTTTAATTCGCCCTGGTCTGTGTAAACATGCACATATTTTGCAAAGGTATTTGTTGTCAGTGCATAGCTACCAACCCCCACCGATTCAAATAAAAATTGGGGCTTCTCCAATTTCAGGCCCTTTGGATAAATGGTGTCTTTCGCTGGTTTCACGTCATCCCTATATGCCTCTTTAACCGCATACCAGGCTGCTTTTGGCTGCCTCGAATAATCCGTGATGCTCCAGCTTGTTACGGGCCAGCAATCATTCATTTGCCATAATAAAGTACCCATATTGGCTGGGTATTTACTGCGATGAACGGCAATGCTGTTCTTTAAAATATAGTACTGAAGGCATTGCGTTAAGTAAGTATAATCTTCCAAATCAAGTTTAGCGATCTTAGCCGAGTCAATAAAATAACGGCTTAAATAATAATTCAGTTTTTTAAAACCCTCACTTGCTTTTTGGTGCGATTGAATGGCCGATGAATATAAAAACCTGTCTGCAGTGCCGGTATAAGTTTTTATGGTATTCATATTGGGCATTGCCTGCATGCCATACTCACTCACAAAACGCCCCGTCTTATTTTCAAATGCTTCCCAATCTTCCAGTCCCCACCAAAGCCCCCAGTAATGACTATCACCTTCTTTAAAACTTTCATCATGCCCCCAGCCATGCATGGGAGAGGAGGCCACATAAGATCTTGTGCCATCATAATCATGCACCCACTTTTTTAAACTGTCTTCGAATAATCTTTTATAATCATTCCACACTTTTGCTGAATCATTTCCATGGAGGTTGAATTGGTCCTGCCATCCCCAGTTGTTCCATGCCTCATCGACCTCATTATTGCCGCACCACAATACAATGCAGGGATGATGCCGCAAACGTTCTACCTGGTATTTCACTTCTTCTTTTACATTATCCATGAATGCATCGTCACCGGGATACATCCCACCTGCAAACATAAGATCCTGCCAAACCATTATCCCCATTGAATCACAGAGGTCATAGAATGCATCATCTTCGTACACACCGCCGCCCCATACACGCAACATGTTCATATTGGCATCTTTGGCGCTTTGCAACATCCTTCTGTAATCTTCTTTTTTTATCCTTGGTAAAAAGATATCTGCCGGTATCCAGTTGGCGCCTTTTATATAAATCGGTTCACCTTCCTTTTCAAAGCGGAATGTAGTGCCGGTTGAATCATTTTTTTGAACAAGAAGAATATTATTAAAATAAAATGTAACGGCAGGACCAGGTGTTGGTTTATCCCTTCCCTCCAGTTTTATTTTTTTCCAGATGCCGCATCCTACAAATTTAGGCCCCCAATCCCAGCCAAACTGGAACTGCGCCTTGCGTACATACACCCGGTTATTGTCTGGTAATACCAGTGGTAGCCTTGCTTTGGCGATACTGTCCACTTTGTTTTGTGCGGAAGCAAAAAGAATTTTCAATTCATTATTTGAACGCTTCAGGTATGGCTTTACATTCACCGTCCATCCCCGGAACATATTATCGGCTTGCAGAATAAGTTTGTTATTCAGGTACACGCCTGCGTAGGTATCCAGTCCGTCAAATACCATTTCAACGATACTTTTTAAAAATATTTTTTCAGGTACATTAAAAATGGTTTTGTATTCCCAGTTACACCTATCGATCCATTGTAGTTTGCTTTCATTATCGCTGTAAAAAGGGTCCGGAATGAGTTTATTGGCCAACAGGTCCGTATGTACGGTTCCCGGCACGCTTGCTTTGAACCATTTTGTTTCTCCTTCTTTATGGAATTGCCAATTGTTAGTCAGGTCAATGGAAATGGTTTGAGTGAAACCGATATGAACCAGGAGCAACAAGATAATAACAACTATACTGGCCTTCATTTTACAAGTCCTTTAAATTAGCGGTGATCTTTTTTATCTCATCCGTATCAACCGTTACTGATCGTAAGTCCTCTTTCATCGCTCCGTTGTTATATTTCATTTTGCTTTCAGTGTAAATTCTTGCAGAGGTATGAAATTCAACAGCAGCAGTATTTTCAGCGATCTCAATGATATTATCTGAACGCAAACCACTTCCCGGCATGATGACAATGCGACCATTGGCTTGTTTAATCAATTGGGCGATAAGGTCAATTCCCTGCAATGCTGTTGGTTGTAAACCTGAAGTAAGAATTCTTTCGCAACCGATGGAAATAATATCTTCCAATGCTTTGAACGGATCATTTGTCCTGTCGAATGCCCTGTGAAACGTTACGCCTAATGGATGCGCGATATCGATCAATTGTTTGCACCTGCCAGTATCAACTGTTCCATCTGCATTCAACATCCCGATGACTACGCCATTGCATCCAAGGTCCTTGCATAATTGCACATCTGTTTTCATTATCTCAAATTCGGCATCGCTGTAAAAAAAATCCCCGCCACGCACACGGATGATCGGGTAGAGGTCTATTTGCAAAACATCCCGGGCAGCTTTTATAAAACCAGCAGAAGGAGTGGTGCCGCCTTCACCGGGATTATCACATAATTCAATACGGGTGGCACCGGCAGCTTGTGCAAGCACACAACTGTCAATAGTAAATCCAATGACCTCTAATTTGAAATTCATATGATAGCCAATGGTCAATGCCAAACATGAGCAAAGAACACAGAACGTTTAATTTATTGCAAAAATGTATTTTGAATTATGTATTTGATTTTCCTTATCACTTTTCACTGAATAAACAAAGCCTCTCTGTATCGCATATGCGCCGTATTCTCCGTTCTTGTTCATCGCCAAAAATCCCACCTGCATTGTCTTTGCCTTTTCCCTATCTCTCTTTATGATTCTTTCCACGGCTTTCTGGCAAGCCTGCTCGGGGCTTAGCCCCTGGCGCATGAATTCTACAACCAGGTGCGTTCCGCAGATGCGGATCACTTCTTCGCCAACACCGCTTGAGGTAGCTGCGCCTACTTCATTATCCACAAATAAACCGGCGCCGATAATGGGGGAGTCGCCTACCCGGCCATGTAATTTAAAAGCCATCCCGCTGGTGGTAACTGCACCGGATAAGTTATTGGCATTATCCATTGCCAACAATCCCATGGTATCATGATTTGGAGAACCATCATCAAAGAATTTGGGGGCAAAAGGGCCATTTGTTTTCCTGGTCTCAATATTAATAACGGGTTTGTATTCCGTTTTTTTGAGCCATTCTGCATATGCTTTTTTTGCATCCTCCGACAAGGCACCAGTTTCTAAACTAAATCCATTCTCCAATGCAAATTGTTGTGCGCCTGCACCTACTAAGATCACGTGCGGCGTTTTTTCCATTACCCTTCTTGCAACTGATACCGGATGTTTTATTCTTTCCAAACCCGCTACAGCACCACAATTGGCATGTTCATCCATGATGCAGCTGTCTAATGTTACAATGCCATCCCTATCAGGGTAACCGCCCAAACCAACACAGCAGTTAATGGTATCTTCAATTTGCCTTGCCCCGGCTTCTACAGCATCCAGGGCCTTTCCATTGGCCGATAAAACCTTCCAGGCTTCGGCATTTACTGCCATGCCGCTGTCCCAGGTAGAGATCACGATCGGTTTTGTCGTCTCTGCAAGACCGTTAGCAAATGACCTTTTTGCGGCAAGTAATGGTGCGGCCAGTGCCGAAAGGTGTAAGAATTTTCTTCTGTTAAGCATTTGTATGTTTTTTTGTTATGGACTTTTGTTTTTATGACGTCATCGTCCCCGCCGGGGCTGGGCTCACTTTCAACTTTTCATTTACATTTCGGATCCCGCCCTGAGGGGGGTCAATAATCATCATTAAACCCAAATCCCTGTTTCCTCGTTTTCCATTTTCCTTTTGTAAAATCAGGTATGTTCTGCAACTGCCCGCCTTCCTGTATACTTTTTTCACTGAGTGGAGTAATGCTATACCAGGTAGCAAGGTCATACACATCCAGCGGAAAATTGATGCCACGTTTCACACATTCAATGAAAGCATGGTCTACAAAGAAATCCATGCCGCCATGCCCGGCGCCCTCTGCATTCTTTTCATATCTTTTCCAAAGCGGGTGATCGTGTTCTTTCATATATGCTTCGGTATTTTCCCAGGCATGCTTTTTACTTTTGTCTTCAAAATGGATCAATCCCGCTGTGAATTCGCCGGAATGGTTATCGATCCATAATCCATTGGTGCCCTGCACCCGAAACCCTAAATTATAGGGCCGCGGTGAAGAAGTGTCATGTGTTAATATAACTGTTTCACCATTGGCAGTTTGAATTTGCGTGGTAACAATATCCCCTTGTTTGAATTTTACTTTTGCATTGGGATGATTCTCTCCGCCCTTTGGATGATTGACGATATAGCGATGTAAGCCTTTTGCTTTTGTAGCAACCGATGATAACTTAGTGAGGAGATTCCCTTTATTGATGTCGAGCATCACTGCCAAAGGGCCTAAACCATGCGTCGGGTACAGCTCACCGTTACGGTTCACATAATGATTGGTGCGCCATTGCGCTTCACTGTAGGCATTCTTGCCAAACTCCACGCCGCTGTCATATGCCGTCTTGCCATCATTGAACAAAACGCCCCGCAGGTCGTGTTCGTAACCTCCTTGCAGGTGTAACAATTCGCCAAACATTCCCTTACGCACCATATTTAATACAGCCATGATATCCCGCCGGTAACAAACATTTTCCATCATCATCAACGGCACTTTTGTTTTCTCGGAAGTATTCACCACATCCCAGCAATCCTGCAGTTTCAATGCACCGCAAACTTCTACACCTACCGGGATGCCGGCATTCATGGCAGCAAGGGCTTGTTCAACATGCCATTCCCAGGGCGAGCAAATGAGCACTGCATCAATATCTGTTCTTTTCAATAAGTTCTTGTAATCATGATCGCCATTCTTATACACTGCAGGTTCGGGACGGTTGTATTTTTTTATTTCTGCAATGGCTTCATTGATACTTCTTTCCTGCGGATCGGCGAGGGCAACCACTTCTGTATCCGGGCGCTGACAAAAATTACCGACATGTTCCTGGAAACGAAAGCCCGAACCAATAAAACCTACCCGTATCTTTTCTTTTTTAGCAGGGGCAAATGCTTTGAGTTGGCCAGTTAATGTCAATGCTGCACCAGTTAAGGCGGATGTTTTAATAAAATTGCGTCGGTTGAAAGGAGTTGGCATTAAGATCGTTTAAAGGTTCATGAATTTCTATGGATCGTAAGTTTCATTATCATTTCAGCAGATAAAGTATCTGCATCTTTTCCAAATGCACTGGTAATAACTCCCCTGGTCTTTCCATCTTTTGATTCTACTGCATATACCACGTCTTCATCATCCGGATTGCTGTCGCCTTCAAACCGGTACACTTCCACGATCTCAAATTCATGAAGGTTTAAACAAATATTGTTTTCAGTACAACTGATCTTGTCAAAAGCGATATTAAAATTGAGGCCATAGCCCCTCAACTTTAAACCATCCAGGGCAGCTACAACGGTTTCGTAAGATTCCATGTAAAAATTTGTATTAAAGTTAGGGAATCTTTTTCAAGGGGTCAGCTGGCTTAGCACTGTCGAGGCCCCTGAAGCGCATCAAATAAATAATTACAATGACGGTGATCCCTGCTGTAACCGAAAAAGTGGCCATGGAACCAAAATTATACCATAACAAACCACAGCCGCTGCTGGCGATCAGTGCACAGATACTCTGCAAACCGGTGAAAGTGCCGATGGCAGTGGCTGTTTCGCTTTTATCAACAATATTACTGATCCAGGCTTTGGAGATGCCATCCGTTGCAGCCTGGTAAATGCCATATAAGATGAATAACAAAATAAAGACCACCCAGCTATGGTTCAATGCAAAACCTGCATATACCAATGCAAAAAGGAATAACCCGAAAATGAATATTTTTTTCAGGCCCAGTTTGTCAGCCAGCATCCCAACAGGATAAGCCAGCAGGGCAAATACGAGGTTATAAAAAATATAAATCCCGATCACGGAAGTATCATTCAATCCTGTTTCTTTCATTCTTAATAAAAGAAAAACATCTGCACTATTGAATAAAGCAAAAAGGAGCAACCCGCTTGCCAGCCTTTTGTATTGGGGAGGGCTTTTTTTCCAATAAGAAAAAAAAGCAAAAATCTTTTTTGGCGGGGCCTGTCCGGTTGCTGCGATCTTTTTTGGCTTTTCTTTTATTAAACGGGTAAATAGTATCACCAATATTCCCGGTGCAAATGTGATCAGGAAAAGTGTTTTATAATCCTGCGGATGATAATATAAATAAATTAATGCAATGGCGGGCCCCAATACCGCACCGAATGTATCCATGCCCCGGTGAAAACCAAATACGCGGCCCTTTGTTTCGGGGGTGGCTTCGTCACTGAGTAATGCGTCTCTTGCCCCTGTTCTTATTCCTTTGCCAAAGCGGTCAAGGGTCCTTGCAAAGAATATCCACAGCGGGTACACGAAAAATGCCATCATGGGTTTACTGATGGCACTTAGTGCATAGCCCAGTTGAACAAACGGTAATCTTTTGCCGGAGGCATCGCTTAGTTTTCCAAAATAACCTTTACTGAGTCCTGCAACGGCTTCTGCAAAGCCTTCCAGCACACCAATGATGGCAACGGTAAAACCGATATGCTTCAGGAACATCGGCATCACGGGTATCAGCATTTCACTGGCCACATCATTAAAAAGACTTACCAGGGAGAGGATCCAGATGGTTCTGGTGATTATTTTTTGTGGAGAATTTGTGGGAGCCTGCACTATATGCTGTTTAGCCGAATGTAGCAATTTCTTGGTACATTGTGGAGGAATTTTTGTTGACACGAGGCAGGTAAGCGCAGAAGATAAAATTTCATAGATCATATGATCTATCGTGTGATAATATTTCATCTTCGCCCGGTGTTGCCCATAGGTTTGTAATACACGATTGGCCCGCCGCGGCGGAGACGATGATGCCATGAAAAGCAAATACCGGCAACAAAAAATTTCCAGACAAAAACTTATGAGTAAAAAAAATAACCCTCCCAAAAGATCATCACAGGTTAGCATCGTAAAAGGCCGGCTGGATATTTCCCGCAGTGGCATGGGCTATGTAATTGTGGAAGGAATGGAAAAAGACATTATCGTCCGTCCCAATGATTTTAACCGGGCTTTTCACGGGGATATCGTGCGGGTGCAGGTTTCAAAAGGTAATGCAAAAGGAAAGCGGGCAGAAGGCATCATTACAGATGTGGCCGAAAGAAAGCAAACAGAATTCATTGGTAATATCCAATTGAATAAGAATGTCTCCTTTTTTGTACCTGCCTCTGAAAAACCCATTCCCGATTTTTATATTG
>JANYIM010000175.1 GCA_025362055.1 Bacteroidota bacterium | reverse complement strand
GACAGTATACAGTTGATAATGTATGCCGAAAACCTTGGTAGTATCCCGCCCAATACCGGGTTATTAGTGGTGCACGACGGCGAAGATATTTACGAGATACGTTTTAGTGGGGATTACCAGAAGAATGCGGCGATCGTGTTTAGGCGAAAGAAACGATGATCTGCTTGCAGCAGATGGATACAAACACGGATCGGGCGGATTTTCGCGGATAAAAAACAAACTAGCTGAATGGATAATAGTACATCAAATTCGCAGGGTATTGAAGCGCTTCCTACCGGGGGAGGTTTGGAGGTAGCCTTAACGCAGTACTCCCATGGCGCGGGCTGTGGCTGTAAGATCGCACCTAAAGTTTTGGATGAAATTTTAAAAAGCAACTTTTCGATTCCGGATAATAATAAACTACTGGTTGGCAACAGCAGCAAGGATGATGCAGCAGTGTATGATATTGGCAATGGCATGGCCATAATTTCTACCACCGATTTTTTTATGCCCATCGTGGACGATGCATTTGATTTTGGAAGGATCGCTTCCGCCAATGCTATCAGTGACGTATATGCGATGGGCGGCAAACCCATTTTAGCGATCGCCGTTTTAGGATGGCCTGTTGAAAAATTACCCGCGGCATTGGCGCAAAAAGTGTTGGAAGGGAGCAGAACGATCTGTGCTGCTGCAGGGATACCACTTGCAGGCGGACATAGCATTGATTCTACCGAACCCATTTTTGGCCTGGCAGTGAGTGGGTTGGTTGAAATAAAAAATCTGAAGAAAAATAATACTGCCAAAGCGGGTAATATGATCTTCATCACCAAACCGCTGGGCGTTGGTATTTTATCCACTGCACAAAAAAAAGGACTATTAAAGGCAGCCCATTTACCGGTGATGATCAACCAGATGACACAACTGAATAGTGTGGGTGAGGCTTTGGGAAAGATCCCCGGTGTAACAGCGATGACGGATGTAACCGGTTTTGGATTGTTGGGTCATTTGATTGAAATGGCGGAAGGGGCCGGCCTTTCTGCAGAAATAAATTATTCAATGTTGCCGGTTGCAGCAGGTGTGAAAGAATACCTGCAGCAACGCATTGTACCCGATGCCACATACCGCAACTGGAATAGCTATAGCACTCAAACAGCATTTGAAAAGGGTGTGAACGTGATGGAAGCCTTTAACCTGTTGCCCGATCCTCAAACCAACGGCGGTTTATTGATCGCTGTGGATGAAGCCTCTTTGGATGAAGTAAAAAAACTGCTAAATGAAAATGGTCTCTTGGGGTTTACTGAACCGATTGGCCGTTTTACCAACGCAGGAGAAAAAACCATTACTGTAAAAATATAGTTGATGAACTTATCATTGAGCGATTGGATAGGAGCCGTTGGGGTAGCGATTTTGCTGATCGCTTTTTTATTGAACCTGTTCAAAAAAATTTCTGCAACAGGGCTAGCTTATATTTTGATGAATATCATTGGCGCCGGGATGGCTTGTCTTGCTTCCTGGCTGATACATTATATCCCGTTTGTGATACTGGAAGCGGTGTGGACATTAGTCTCTCTTGGAGCACTGGTGAATTACCTGCGAAAGCGTTAGATCAATGCATCGATCTTTGATGAAAGTTTCCTGTCCTTTTCTGTAACGGTATTTCCGGCGCTATGTGTAGTAAGCCATATCTCTACTTTGTTATACACGTTTGTCCATAAAGGATGGTGATCCATCTTTTCCGCTTCAATGGCTACCCTTGTCATGAATCCAAAGGCCTCGGAAAAATCCTTGAACTCGAATTTTTTATAGAGCGTATTATTTTCTTCTTTCCACATACAATTTGTTTAAAATATAAGGTGCTGCTTATTCTTTATTTTTTCATTCGTCATTTCTGTTACCAGTTGAACACCCGGTAATGATTTAATGGACTGGGTCAATGACGCAATATCATCTGCAGCAACGATATCACCTTTTATCAACCATAAAAAATCAAGGTGTTTGAATTCGGGCAATAAATATTCCCCGTCGAACTGGTTATTGTATAAATAATGTACCAGTGTTATGGACGGAACGGCGTATTCATAAATGGCAAAAAAATATTTCCGCTGTTTTTTTGTAAGCTGTATCTCAATATCATTGTTCACCCTGAAATTAAAACCCAGCAACTGGTTCAGTTGCCAGCTAAACTGGTAGTCTTTAACAGGGGCCACAATGCCCAACAGGAGAGAGTCTTCAAAAAACTCCTCTGCCAAAGCTTCGTTATCAATTTTAAGTTTGGCCATTGCCATTTTATAAAATGCGACTGTTTTAGAAAACGATATCAAATGTCAATTCCTCAGTCCCCCTTTTCAGCTTTACCCTGGTTGCATCCCCCTTATTGAATTTCCCCAATGCTTCCATATAGGTTTGTACATCAGAGAATTTATGATCGCCCAATTGAATGATCACATCACCCGCCTTAATTCCCGTTCGCTGCGCCAGCTTACCTTCGCTTACACCATCTACCCTTACACCACCACTGAAAGTATAATCCGGCATGATGCCGAGTGATACTTTAAAACTACTTCTGCCGGAGGATTGCGATTCTCTTGTTTTGGTAAAGGCCAGCTTATCCTTATCATTTGTTTCGCCAATGATATTATAAATATATTTTATCACCATCAACTCCCCGGTATAATTAATTTTATCTGCATCATCTGTAGGTTTATGATAATCACTATGTGCACCGGTAAAGAAAAACAGCACCGGGATATTTTTCCTGTAAAAAGAAGTATGATCACTTGGCCCTGTGCCACTGCTGTCGAATTTTATTTTAAAGAAATCGTCTTTTTCGGTAAGCAATTGTCCCCAGGATGGCGATGTACCATAACCCCCGATACTTAATCCGTGTGTACTGTCATTGAGCCTTCCCACCATATCCATATTGATCATGTAATCCGCGGTATTAAGATCAATGGTGGGGTGCTCTGTAAAATATTTGCTGCCAAACAAACCCAGTTCCTCTCCTGAAAATGAAATGAAGAGATAATTGTTGTGTTTGAATTTGGTATGCTGCAATAGTTCACTCAGCTCGATCAATGCTGCCGTGCCACTGGCATTGTCATCGGCGCCATTGTGTATTTGTGGAACCGTGCCTACGTACAGCGAATTGTGGTCTTCACCATAACCAAGGTGGTCGTAATGAGCACCCAGGATGATCGTATTGGCGGCACCGTTATCAATATAGCCGATCACGTTATGGCCCATTCTTTTTTTATCGCTGATGTCAATATTTATTTTTATGCTAACTGTTGCTGTTTCATCTTTCAGGTATTTTTCTTTTACTTCTTTGGTGATATACAGCACGGGGATCTTTGCTGTTTCAATTTTTGCTTTAGGCTCAAATTTTAATTCATCAGCAATGGAAGAGGTGTTGTAGATGATCAGCCCTGTTGCGCCCTTTGCGGCAACGTTATCTATTTTTGTTTTAATGGCATCGGCCAGGTCAAAGTGCGGGTTGTTCTTATTTTCTTCCAGTTTGTCTTTCAGGTCCCAAAACCAAACGGTACCGCTTTCCTGTAGTGCAATTGCAGGCGTTGCTTCCAGCTTTGCATTGGGGCTAAACACAAACGGAAAGAATTCTTTATCACTGGAAATATTTTTTCCGTTGATAATAAGATAAGAAGCAGGATTGACCTGTTTACCTTCATTCACCTCAAATTCCTGGATATAAGTCCCATTATCCCCTTTTGTAATCAATCCATTCTTTGTGAATTCATTACTGATATATTCATAGGCTAATTTTTCACCAGCCGTACCCGTTCTCCTGCCTTCCAGCTTATCATCGGCGAGATAACCAATATGCTTTTTAAGATCGGCGACCATCTTTTTATCAGCCTTTTTTAATTTTTGCGCATTGCCGATCTGTGATACAAGAAGAAGAAGCCAAAGCAAACGTTTCATACAAATAGTTTTATAAGAAGGCACAAAGGTAATTAAGGCAAAAGGATTCCGGCAGGAGATAAAGAGAATTTAACAGGACAGGGATAAAAATTGCCTTGGGGTGACAGAAGGGCCTTCTTCTTTCTTAATTCGTAAGCACTTAAAGCAGGTTACGGCTATTTTTGTGTGCGGAAAGAATCATTTATTTTGGCAAGATCGATAAACATAGCAATAGTAGGCAACCCCAATAGCGGAAAGAGCTCACTTTTTAATACGCTTACGGGGTTAAAACAGCAGGTGGGTAATTTCCCCGGGGTAACGGTTGATAAGAAAACGGGATATTGTAAGATATCTCCCGAGATCAATGCAACACTTATTGACCTTCCGGGCACGTATAGCCTATACCCCAAACGAAGCGACGAATGGGTAGCATACAAGGTCTTATTAAAACAGGATGCGATCATAAAACCCGACCTTGTGCTCCTGGTGGCAGATGCGAGTAACCTTAAGCGTAATTTATTATTCTGTACGCAGATCATCGACCTGCATATTCCAGTGGTGGTGGCGCTTACCATGATGGACCTCGCCAAACAAAAAGGAACACAAATAGATATAGCAGGATTAGAAAGGGAACTGGGTGTTCCCATTGTTCCTGTGAATCCCCGAAAGAACAAAGGGATTGAACCCTTGAAAAAAATAATTGAACAGGCCTCCGAAAATTTATACCAGGCCCCTGCCAGGGAGTTTATCGATAATAATGCATTGGCCACAAAACCAATAGCAGCTGTTAAAGAACATTTTCCGGATATCAGTAACTACACGGCGATACATTACCTGATCAACCACGAAAAATTTTTACTGGACGATGGTATGCAGGAAGTGATCGAAAATATCGAGGTAGAGAATAAATTCAATCCCACCAAGACACAAGCCGAAGAGATCATGCAGCGTTACGGGCGCATTAAACACATCATGCAACAAACAGTGGTGGAAAGCGACCCTTTGCAAAAAGCATTGTTCAATGAAAAACTGGACGATGTGTTATTGCACCGCCGCTGGGGCTACCTCATCTTATTGATTGTTTTGTTTTTATTGTTCCAGAGTGTTTTTTGGGTGGCGCATTACCCGATGGACGCCATTGAATGGATATTTGGAAAACTGGGCGGTTGGCTCGGCAACAACCTCCCGGAAACCTGGTGGAGCAACCTGTTGATCAATGGTGTGGTAGCGGGGTTCAGTGGCATCATGGTCTTTGTTCCGCAGATCATGATCTTATTTGGGCTCATCACTTTGCTCGAGGATACCGGTTATATGGCAAGAATAAGCTTTCTAACGGATAAGCTTATGCGTAAAGTTGGGTTAAATGGAAAAAGCGTGATGCCCATGATCAGCGGCTTTGCCTGTGCGGTACCGGCTATCATGAGCGCAAGGAATATAGAGAATAAAAAAGAACGCCTGCTTACCATCATGATAACGCCTTTGATGAGCTGCAGCGCCAGGTTGCCGGTGTACACTATCTTAATTGCACTCGTCATCCCTTCAAAATTATATCTTGGATTTTTAAGTTTACAGGGACTGGTAATGATGGGGCTTTATATGCTGGGCACTGTAATGGCATTGATCGTTGCCTGGGTGATGAAATGGTTCATTAAAAGTGCGGAGCGTAGTTTTTTCATTCTGGAACTTCCGATGTACCGTGCTCCCAGGTGGAAGAATGCGTTGACGACCATGATAGAGAAGGCAAAGATATTTGTATTCGATGCGGGAAAGGTGATCATGATGATCAGCCTGTTATTATGGGGATTGAGTACTTACGGCCCTGCAAAAAAAATGAGTGCAGTTACGGCAAAGTATGAAACGCTGATACAGGCAAATCCCCAACAGGAAAAAGAACTCAATAAACTACGCAAGACAGCATTATTACAAAACTCTTTTGCAGGCACTTTGGGTAAGGCGATTGAACCTGCGATACGCCCGTTGGGTTACGACTGGAAGATTGGCATTGCATTGATCACTTCTTTTGCGGCTAGAGAGGTTTTTGTTGGAACAATGGCTACGTTATACAGTGTTGGCGAAGATAAGCACGACAATAGCAATACCCTGCGACAAAAGATGGCTGCTGCCGTAAGGCCCGATGGAAGCAAGGTGTATGACCTGGCAACGGGATTATCATTGCTGATATTTTATGTGCTGGCAATGCAATGTATGAGTACCCTTGCTGTTGTAAAAAGGGAGACCCGTAGTTGGAAATGGCCGGTCATTCAATTGATATACATGACAGGGCTGGCATATTTTATGAGTTGGCTGGTGTATATACTCTTTAAATAAGGGGAATAGTTATTATTTTCCAGACTATTAACATACTGTCTCGGAGCGCAAATTTTTTATAGAAAATGATCACAACAAAACACCAGCTCCGAAGGAGTATAGGTGTTTATAGAAAGAAATTACAATAATTTATTAAGCTCCGTAGGAGCTACGTGTTCGGTTAAACATTTTACGTAACTCCTACGGAGTCCATCCAATTATTTTTTACGGTCTAATAACACACCGCCCCTCCGGGGCTCGGGATCTCAGGAAAGGAAACTGATAATTAATAACCAAAGCAGGTAATGTGACGTAGTATGTTTAATATTATTCCCCTTTTCTCTCTTTCCTCCTTTAACCTTTTAACTCACCAATCCACCGCATAGCTGATGCAATTTTTCACCTGCGGGTATATTTTCCTGTAGAGCTCACTTAATACCTCTTCTTTATTTGGCTCGCCGGTTCGGTTATTGTTTATCATCGCAAGGTCGGTACCATTGAGCGCACGGCTATCACCGCTGTACGTAGCGTGCTCTTCCTGCCAGGAGTAATCATTGCGGTAAACATTATTACTGATATTTCTTCGTGTAGCCACATCAGTTATATTCACTTCCATTTCTGCGCGGGCGGTAAAAGACTGCCTGGTAATATACAGAGTGGCATATACTGTTTTGTAAGTGATACGGCCACTCGAGTCCCTGCCATCTTCAACGGTGTTGCTTGCATTCCTGCTGTAACTGTTGCTTATTGGCCGCGGAATATCCAGGTTTCTTAATGTAAGGTCAACCACCCAGTCGGGCTTTACATTATCACGCCTTGCATCCCATTCGGTATAAAAGTTAGCAGGGTAGCGGCTGGAATTTTTTCCACCCAGCTCCCTTACCAATGATTGTTGAAAATATTCATTGCTATAATTATAACCGGTATTGCCCCAGCCGGTGTTAAAGAAAAAAGAATTATCCTGTACCTGGTTGATCACCACATTTACGATCGCATTTTGATAAGCGGCATCCATCTTTACTTTTGCATCTTTGAACCCCGGCACCCATTTATCTGCTTTCTTAAAATAAGCGTATGCTTTTTTTGCATCATCCCTTCCGGGTTTATCCAGGAAGACGATCCCTTCCTGATAATAATCCCCGGCGGCCAATTGTTTGGAATCGTAAATACTGTTTTGATAATTGGTTGCGGTAACCAAGCGGCTGGCCGCGGCATCATTAGCAATAGCATCATACATCTTTTGCAAGATGCTGTATTCATCAATGACTTTGTCCCAGCGACTGATCTCTTTATAAGTATTGTAGCTGTTTATTTTTTTAAGATGGCGTTGTTCAGCGAGTGGATATAAAACGGGCAATGCTTTTATTGCATTAGAATCATCAGCGTGTTTACTTATTGCTTTTACCGCATCAAAGAGTGTTTTATCTTCATCACTACGCGATAAATAATCTTTTTTGGTTGTGCTGCAGGATGCAAGAACAAGAAGGGTAATAAGGGGGTAAAATAATTGCTTCATAATTTGTGTCTCCTTTCTTTATATA
>JANYIM010000149.1 GCA_025362055.1 Bacteroidota bacterium | reverse complement strand
CTGCTACAGATAAGGCAATGAGTAAAATTTTGGCTTGCATGTTGAGTTATTTAAAACAGTTAAAAATGAAGTTACTATTTTTGTGCAGTTCTGAAGTATGTTAAATCAGCACAAAACCTTTGCCATAAGACGAAAAAGTTTAGCTGGAGAATGTTAAATATGTGGTAAAAGGTAAACTGTTTGTAGTTGAGGGTTTGCTGTTTTGGGGTACAAACTTCAGTAATTGTACTGACCATTGTTGTGTCACTCACTTGTACCACATACCAATGCTGATCTTTTACAGGAGCGATAACTAAGCTGCATAAAGAATCAAATGTACAAGAGTGCGACGCCACTAAAGTTGAGAAAAGAAAAGAGGCTGGCTACATAAATATTTTTATTACGAAAAGATACTTCTCCCCTTTAGGGATGAGGGAAAAAAAGAAAAATGAGCAAAGAACTAACATCAAGGGCGGAAGATTATTCACAATGGTATAATGACCTGGTTATAAAGAGTGGCCTTGCTGATCATTCGGCAGTGCGTGGCTGTATGGTCATCAAACCTTATGGTTTTGCTTTGTGGGAAAACATGCGTGACCAACTGGACAAAATGTTCAAAGACACCGGGCATGTGAATGCTTATTTCCCTTTGTTTGTACCAAAAAGTTTATTTGAAGCCGAAGAAAAAAATGCAGAAGGCTTTGCAAAAGAGTGTGCCATCGTTACGCATTACCGTTTGAAAGCCGATCCGGATAATAAAGGTAAACTTATCGTTGACCCTGAGGCCAAACTGGAAGAAGAACTGATCATAAGGCCAACGAGCGAAGCCATCATCTGGAACACCTACAGGGGCTGGATACAATCTTACCGCGACCTGCCGATACTCATCAACCAGTGGGCAAACGTAGTGCGTTGGGAAATGCGTACCCGTTTATTTTTACGCACGGCTGAATTTTTGTGGCAGGAAGGGCATACGGCGCATGCCACCAAAGAAGAAGCCATTGAAGAAACGGAAAAGATGCTGGATGTATATGCCGATTTTGTGGAACAGTGGATGGCCGTTCCCGTTATTAAAGGGATTAAAACACCGAACGAACGTTTTGCCGGTGCCGAAGATACTTATTGCATTGAAGCCATGATGCAGGATGGGAAGGCATTACAGGCAGGAACCTCGCATTTTCTGGGACAAAATTTCGCCAAAGCATTTGATGTAAAGTTCAGTGATAAGAATAATAAACTGGATCATGTATGGGCAACATCCTGGGGTGTTTCCACAAGGCTGATCGGTGCATTGATCATGGCGCATAGTGATGACCAGGGATTGATAATGCCGCCAAAGATAGCGCCGGTGCAAGTAGTGATCGTTCCTGTGTATAAAGGTGAAGAAAGTAAAGTGGCTATCGATGCAAAGGCAAATGAAATGATGTGCCAGTTAAAGGCATTGGGCATACGGGTTAAATATGATAACAATGACAATAGCCGCCCGGGATGGAAATTTGCAGAATATGAATTGAAAGGCGTACCCGTTCGCATTGCGATGGGACTGCGTGATATTGAAAATAATACCGTTGAAGTGGCCAGGCGTGATACCAGGGAAAAGAATGTGATGGGTATCGATGGCCTTTCTGAAAAGATCGTTCAGTTACTGGATGATATCCAGCAATACATCTATAATAAGGCACTGGCATTTCAAACAGCGCACATAAGCGTTGCCGATAGTTGGGATGATCTTGTAAAAATATTAGATGATAAAGGCGGTTTTGTATCTGCTCACTGGGATGGGACTGCAGAAACGGAAGAAAAAATAAAAGAAATGGCCAAGGCCACGATCCGTTGTATCCCGTTGAATAATAAAAAGGAGGAAGGGGCTTGTATTTTAACCGGGAAGCCTAGTGTGCAGCGGGTTTTGTTTGCGAGGGCGTATTAAAACCTTTTCCCTATCCTCATAAGGGAGACAGGAAAATTTCATATAAAGTATTAGTAAGGTGTTGAAATTTCAACGCCTTTTGTTTTGCCGTTTGCCGAAAGTTGCACATATTCGCAGTAACATAAATGAATGCCCATGGATCAGCTACAAGATGATTTCCTTTCTTCCGAGAATGAACTCCGCATTGATAATGAAACATCCGGTTACCTGATAGAAACCTCGAAGTGGGCAAAATTCATTGCGTTGGCATTTTATATAGTTACAGGGATTGTAATTATGGTCTTCCTGTTCTATGGAAGTGATATCTCTGAAACTTATACAAGGAGGAGGAGTTTTGGTTCGGGCAGGGATGTTGAATCAGCTTTTTTTATAGGTATTGTAATTGCACTGATATTGATTGCGGTGGTTGTTGCCGTAACCTATTATTTTTTATTGGCCTTTGCCAATAAAATGCAGGCAGGAATTGCCACTGAAAATATTGAACTGGTCAATAACGGATTAAAGTCCCTGAAAGTGCATTTCATCATCATCGGCATCCTGATGATCATCGGCATATTGGTAACCTTATATAACATCTCCAATACTTAACGCTTAATAACCGCTACGATGGAACAAGAACAAAAGAGCATATTCAATTTTAGTTTTGATGAGAACAGTAAAGAGCATATCAAAACCATTGGCCAATGGGCTGCCATTAATGCCATCCTGGCTTTTGTAGGGTTAATTTTAAACATTGTGCAATTTGTAATGCTGTCAAGAGGGGTGTACAGAAGGGCAACTCTTTTTAATTTCAATTTAAGTCCGCAAAATGGGTTCACACTGTTTGTCCAGGCACTGATCTCCGTTTTACTGAATGTTTTCTTATACAACGCATCCGTACATTTAAAAAAAGGAGTAGAGGGTATGAATAATGAGATGCTGGGTAAGGGGTTTGGCATGCTACGGACCTATTATAAGATATATGGCATCATACTTATTGTAGCCCTGGTACTGGTGGTGTTGGGCCTGCTATTCTTAAATACTTTCAGGCGTTATTGAATTTGGCCCAACTGTAAATGGCCGGCTTATTCTTTGGTGGCGAGGTAATTATAATCTTCCAGCAATTTTTCCAGGAACTGGCTGGGATGCATGTCTGCATTTATCTTCAGTACGTCCTTCACTTTCATGGCTACACGATTGCACATTTCGTAGCTGTTTCGTTTACTGGCTTGCGTGAGTACATTTTTAATGGTATTGATATCGCGGTCACTCAGCCGCATTACATCCGGGAAGAGTACTTTATAGCCGGCCTCGTTCACTTTCACAAAAACGGTATCTTCTACAGAAAGTTTTGATTTTGTATTTACCACTACGGTGCCTGCAGCAAGGTCGCCCAGCCTTTGGCTTTTTGGTGTTACTGCAATGATGATTGCAACTGCCACACCAAATATTGCGGTGGCGAAAGTGTATATCATCAATGCTTCTTTTGAAAAAAAGATATAGCCAAACAGAAAAGGCCATTCAAAGAATTTGGTGATCCACCTGAGGATATATTGTCCTAGCGTAGGCTCACCACCTTCGAGGCTGATGACCCTGATGCCGATGATCTTTTTGCCAACGGTTTGTCCGTTCATCCATAGCTCTGTAAGTAAAGAGTATAACAGCATGGGTATGGAGATCACTAAAATATCCAATCCCATATTTTCTTCAAAGTCGATGTTGAACCCGGCATATAAAAGATATTTCATGCTGAACAGGTAGATGACCAGCAGCGTGAAATCAATGCCATAGGCAAGGAGCCGCTTATGAAATTCTGCAAGCTCAAATTCCAGGTCGATGTTAAAGGCCGTAGCTATTTGAATGATGGGCATTGTTCCTGCAAATTACAAATTGCGTTGAAGAGATCACCCCGGAAACTGTTTTTTATTTCTTAAAAAACTACCCGATTTGAAGGGTGTAAGAAGGTAATCCCTAAATTTGACGAATGAGGGAAGCAATGTTCATTAAGAAGAATGTAGACAAATGGAATGAATACCAGCATTCTCCCACTGACAATCCCGATGAGACCGCTGAACGTTTTATTACCCTGATCGATGATGTTTCCTATGCCAAGACATTTTACCCTAAAAGTAAGGTCACACGTTGGGTAAATGGCATTGCAGCAGCGATATACCAGAGCATCTACCAGAACAGGAAAGAAAAATACAGCCGCATATTTCAATTCTGGAAGATCGAATTACCCCTGCTTTTTAAAAAATACCATCGCATCTTTTTATTTACCACGCTCGTTTTTTTACTCTTTGTAGCTGTTGGTGTTTTTTCTTCGATGCACAATGAAGATTTTCCCAGAGGGGTACTTGGCGACCGGTATGTAAATGAAACGGAAGATAATATTAACCGCGGCGATCCCTTTGGTGTATACAAAGATGATAATCCTTTTACCATGTTCGTACGTATAGGGTTTAATAATATTGGTGTGGCTTTCAAATGTTTTATCGGCGGTTTCACATTGGGGCTACTTACCGTATGGATCATGTGGGGCAATGGATTGATGCTGGGTGTTTTTCAATACATGTTCTTTTCAAAAGGGCTTGGGCTGCAATCGATACTGGTGATATGGATACATGGCACGCTGGAAATTTCCGCGATCGTGATTGCTTGCACGGCCGGGTTCATCATGGCGAATGGTATTTTATTTCCCGGCACCTACCCGCGACTGGTATCTTTTAAACAAGGAGCGAAGGATGCTGCTAAAGTATTGATATGCCTGGTACCCATATTCATTGTAGCTGCGTTCTTTGAAAGCTATGTTACACATCTAATGAGCCAAACATATGCAAAAGGCGGTGCCGGCGGGCTTCCTGTTTGGGTAAGTGTGC
>JANYIM010000137.1 GCA_025362055.1 Bacteroidota bacterium | reverse complement strand
GTTTCGCTTCAGAAGCTATTATGATTTTTGGATTACGTTGCGAAAACCCCGCCGAGACATACCGATACCTCCATTTTTACCTGTAGAAATCCTATCGTAATTATACTATAAGCTCCGTAGTCCTACCCGATTTTATTCTGTATTAATATATTCAGCCTCAGTTATAATAAAAGGTAGTAAAAAGCGTATATAAGTAGAGAAATCCATGTATTCTAAAGAAAACCTATGTCCCAATGAGAAAACTTTTATTAATCAGCACTTTATGTATTGTAATAATCAGTCAGAGGCTGCCGGCGCAAAATCCGATACATGGCCGTAACCCGGGAAATGGCGGTTTGGGCCAAACATCTTCCTTTACCAATGGAACCAATTCCAGTGGCACAAGCGGTACCGGTGCCAATATCGATGTTATCTACCACAAGATCTTCTGGCGTATAAGTCCTGATAGTGCAACCAAGTACATCAAGGGATATGTACAAACAAATTTCAAGACCATCGTAGCCAATGTTACCTCTATTACGTTTGATATGAACCAGGTGCTGGTGGTGGATTCTGTTCGTTTTCGCGGGGCAAAGCTGGCAGCCGGCAATATCACCCACGCATCAAATATCATAACCATAACATTAGGTGCAACCTTAGCCAATAATTTTATTGATTCATTGACCATCTACTATGGCGGCCCTCCTCCTGCGGTAGATGTTCCTCCCGGTGCAGTGGGTTATCAGAAAACATCTGATGCTGGGGCAGGCAATTACATTTATACATTATCAGAATCTTATGAAGACCGTGACTGGTGGCCCTGCAAGGCGGATATGCAGGACAAGATAGATTCGATGGACATCACCGTGAGTGTTCCCTGGGCGAGTCCAACTGCAGTAGATACATTTTGGGTGGCCTGTAACGGCGTATTAACTGATTCAACGATCAGCGGCAACAGCAGGTATTTTACTTTCAAGACACGTCACCCGATCGCATCTTACCTGGTGAGTGTTTGTGTTGCCAGGTTCAGCAGGTATTACCGTACGCAAAATGTAAATGGAACAAATGTGCCGGTAACTTATAACCTTTTTAAAGGCAAGAGTGCCGGAACCTATAACAATATGCTCCTGAAGCTTGACAGTATGAACCTTGCCTTACAGGCCTTCAGCAATAAACTAAGTGATTACCATTTTAAAGATGAGAAACATGGTTTTTATGAATTCGGGTTCAGCGGGGGTATGGAGCACCAGACGTTTTCGGGTATAAGTACAGGGTCGATGACAAGTGCGACTATATTGGCACATGAACTGATGCACCAGTGGTTTGGCGACAATGTAAGTTTTTCAACATGGAATGATCTTTGGCTTGCCGAAGGCTTTGCAGCTTATGGTGAAACAACATTATACTATGAGACCGTGGCCAACCATCCCACCAGCGCTTTTTTCTTAAGAAGCGGTAAAAAAACTTCAGCGCTTGGTGAAAATGCAAACAGCGCCTGGATACCGGATGCCAGTTGCAACACTTCCTCGCTCTGGAATTCTATTTATGGAAGTACGATATACGACAGGGGCTGCATGGTTGTTTCGATGCTGAGGGCGATCGCCGGGGATACAAAATTTTACCAGGCGCTTACGAATTATCAAAATGGACGTGCGGGTAAATCAGCTACAACAGATACGCTAAAAAATTATTTCAATGCGATATTGGGCCAGGATATTTCGCAGTTCTTTACGGATTATGTAGGAGGCTCGGGGCCGGGTGCTGCTGCTACAGGCGGTGTTGGTAATCCTATTATTAATATGAACTGGAACAGTGTTGCTGCATCCAATCACTTAACGGTACAGGTGGCCAGCCAAACAAGGAGTTCAGGTTCAAATGTCGCTTATTTTCACGGGCCGGTAGTGATGCATTTCACCAATGCAGCATCGGGCTGGACAAAAGATACTACGATCGTGATTTATGACTGGGGTGGAGCAACGCCAAGCCTTTCTTATGCAGGTAATGGCTTAAGTGCAGCGATCCCTGGAAATATATTGAACTATGACCTGTCATTCACGCCTACCAATGCATTTTATGATGACAGTGCAAGGACATTGTCAACAGGCAGTATCACAAAAGTGGGTACTTTAATGGGCTATACCTGGAGTGGCACTACCAGTTCTGCCTGGAATACATCTACCAACTGGGCGAGTTGCTGTTCGGTACCTCCAAGCGGTGCGCAGGTAACGATCGCTACAACGGGTAGCCAGCCTGTATTGCCCGGCACCATCACGGTGGGGGCGCTTACATTGAATGCAGGCACCAAACTGAATATCGGTACTAATAACCTCATCATCAACGGTGCGGTAACGGGAACGGGTACCATCACAGGATCAACCAGTTCAAGCATAACCGTTAACAGCAATGCAGGCACGTTGAACTTCGACCAAACGAGTGCGGCTACACGCTCTTTAAATAATCTTACCATCAGCAGTGGTGCCAGCGCTACACTGGGTAGCGCCCTGGATGTGTATGGTGC
>JANYIM010000060.1 GCA_025362055.1 Bacteroidota bacterium | reverse complement strand
GTAAAATTAAAAGTGGCGATTATAAATATCAGGAAGGTTAATCTTTTCATTTTGGTCTTGTCGCTTAATTTGGGTGTTGGTCGTAAAATTACCGCTAACTCAAAAATATACGCATCTTGCCACCTACCAACAATTATTTACAAGTATTTGTAATCCTTTCTGCCCTTAAATATCCGGGGATATCCATTTATGCCCTGCCTGGCAATAAGGAACTGCATTTAGTATTTGTGGAGTATGAACCGCTGACTGTCAACTGATTTTCATAACGCTGCATTAAAAATCAAGTAGTTATGTTAATTAATTCTTAAGGGGTTGCAATTTTGCCCTCAGAAGCTTACCTTTGCACCTTATTAAGAGCATTAGAAAATCTATTTTATTATTTAGTTTGTAGGACAGGAATCGCAGATCAGAACAGATAAATCAGCACAAGTAAGGAAGTAAGAGAAGACCAAAGAACATGAGATCAAGTTGTACTTACGTGTAAACCCCCGATTTTACGTATGAAACACTTATTTTTTGTTTCTGTTGCCTTGGGCATTTTTTCAGGAACATCAATATCCGTTAAAGCACAGGCCTCCGTAAATTTAATACGGTTGACCGATGGCGTTGCAGAAAAAAATCCTTTACATTTTATTGAAGGCATCGAAATAAGACCGGGAACGGCTGTTCCGGATAATACCATTGTTGTTACACCGGTAACAAAAAAGGCGGTTGCCAAAAAAGCAATGGCCAATGAATTTGGTTCAACCATCGAAACCTGTTCCCCCCTGCAATTCAAATATGCACAGCTGATGAATGTGGATGTGGAATCCGTTACTAATTTAACCTTGTACAATTTTATTGAAGAATGGTGGGCTACTCGGTATCATTACGGCGGTACCACCAGGAATGGTATTGATTGCAGCGCTTATTCCGGAGCCCTATTAAGCCAGGTATGGGGACTTAAAACACCGCGTACTGCAAGGGCGATGTACAGTGTTGCAGAAAAAATTGAAAAGGAAAATTTAAAGGAAGGCGACCTGGTATTCTTTAATACAAGGGGTGGTGTAAGCCATGTTGGCGTGTACCTGGGAAATGGTTTTTTCACGCATGCAAGTACCGGTAATGGCGTTACGATCAATAACCTGGATGAGAACTATTACAGGAGCAAGTTCATCATCGGCGGCAGGGTTACGGCAGACAGCAATACCAATACCAATGCTGATGCTAACTGCAACGAATAACTGATAAAAGGAAAATATTTGGGGAGGTCATCGGCCTCCTTTTTTTATGCCCAACCGTTTCTGAACGGTTTGCAGCACAGGAACAAGGTCGGGCGATAATTTCAATAACACCGTACCCGCTCCATAGATCAGCATGAATCCCATGCTCTTGATCACGAGGCCGGCAAATCCATGTGAATTTTCAAAAAGATAATAACAACTATAAAAGGAAACCAGCCCAAGTAATACCGTATAGGCCGTTTTGGCGGTAAAGGGCTGTAGTTTAAATTTCTTTACGAGGAACCAATACCGTATCGCGTTATAAATGCTGAAGGTGATAAGATTAGAGATGGCCGGGCCTGTAACGCCAAAATAATATTTGGTAAGGATGTAATTCAATGGCAGGGTCAGTGTCAGGAGAATGATCCCGGTAACAAAATCAAAACGCCAAAGGGTAGACGTAGCGATGATCTGGCTGTTAACTCCCGTGCCCATATCCACGATGCGCATCAGCCCGATATAAAAGAACACCCATTTGGCATCGAGGTAGGCCGGTTGCAAATGAAAGCTTAATACCCCATCCGAAAAGTTGAGCCAGATAAGTGAGAACATGCCAATTGAAAAGATCAGTTGGTTAATGGATGAGCTGTGATAGATCCTGTCGATCCTTTTCATGTCCTTATCCTTCCATGCCCTGGATAAAGCCGATATGGACGAGGAGATGATCCCACGCTGTGGTGCCTGTATCAGGCTGGCAAGATTTTGAGCAAGAGTGTAAATACCTGCCAGGGCAAGCCCATTGGGCAATACAGCCGCGATTAGGATAGAATCGAATACGGCAGAAATAGAATACACCAAACTGCCGCCATACACGAATGAAATAAGCGTGAGTATCTTTTTAAAGAATTTTTTTGATACCCTGCTTGCCGAAAAAGTAAAAGATATCCTGTTGGTAAAGACCAGGTATAATAATAAGATAAAAGCAATGCCCAGGTAAGTAAAAGAATACAATTTGATGAACAGGTCAAATTTTGCGATCACACCTGCAAAAGTGAGCACGATCAGTATCGTTGCAAAGAGCCGCAATTGTATCTCCCGCAAAAAATTGGTGAACACCGATTTTTTTATTTGCCAGGCATAGGCTTCTAAAATGGAGAATAAGGTAAGTCCCATCCCAAAGGGAAAAATATAATAATAATACCTGACCAAGTCGGGTGAATTGGAACCGAATTTGCGGATGACCAGGTCTTTAAAAATGATCCCTGCAATGATGACAAGGCAGAATCCGGTTAAAGAAAACAACAGGGCCCAGGACAGCTGATCATTTTTCTTTTTGGGAAGATTGTCATTATAATAAGGGTAAAACTTGGTAATATATGCACCCATGCCAAGGTTAGCAAAGGAGAACATGATATTGGCAACTGCAATGAAAATGCCGGTGAGCCCGTATTGCGACTGGGTAAAGCCACCTTCTTTCGTGAATAAATAAGTATTTATAAAGCCGATAGCAAAGCCAATATATACCACCACGGAAGAAATAATGCTTTGCCTTCTTATCTGGCTCATAGATTCGTTTGCGCTAAATTAATCTAAATCGTTGATTCAGGGATTGCGCACATCCCGGTCTCGCAAACGCTACCTGCGCAATCATCTACTCTGTGACCTTTTTTGTTTTGATGTAGAAATTCGGGTCAACAGAAAAATTAGTATCGCCTTCGGGATAAAGGTTGAGGGTCTTCCATTCTTCCGTGGGTTTTATCCACTGGTCGGTTTTAAAATGGATCTTCAACGGCAATGTAAAGCCCTTTACACAATCGGTATACCGGTAGCTGAGCTTATAACCGTCTATCTTGTATTCCAACACAGGGATCTCAATGTTGCGCAAATACTGTTCAAATACTTTACTAAGATCTGTCTTCGCCTCCTTGCTCATATAATCCTCTACCTGTTTTGTAGTAACGGTCTGGTGATAGAATTTTTTATTCAATCCTCTTAAGATCTGCCTGAACAGGGAATCATTGTTGAGCGACTGCCGTATGGTATGCAGCATGTTACTTGCTTTATAATACATATCTGTTGTTTTGGATTCAATGTTAACACCATAGTCGGAGATGATGGTATTTTTATTGACGATGTTCTTTCGGATGCCTCGGTTGTATTCATTTCCAGCCTCCTTACCATACCAGAATTCAGTAAAAAGGGTCTCGCTGTAGCTGGTAAAACCTTCGTGTATCCACATGTCAGCAACATCCTTGCTGGTGATATTATTGGCGAACCATTCGTGCCCGCTTTCATGTACAATGATAAAGTCCCATTTCTTTCCCCAGCCGCTGCCACTCACATCATTTCCCCTGTATCCGTTCTGGTACCCGTTACCGTAAGCAGTAGCGCTCTGGTGTTCCATGCCCAGGTGCGGGGCTTCCACTAATTTATAACCATCTTCATAAAAAGGATAGGGGCCAAACCAGTGTTCAAATGCCTTCATCATCCTGGTAGCGTCGGCAAATTGCTTTTTCGCTTTTTCAAGATTATAGTCCAGTACCCAATAGTCCATATCCAGGTTGCCCTTTTCGCCCTTATACACTTCATTGAAATGTACATACTTGCCGATATATGGAATGATGCAATAATTGTTGATTGGATTCACTACTGCCCAGTCGTAAGTAGCCGTGCCGTCGCCATTATTGATTTTTCCGCGGAACCTTCCATTACCTACGCATATCAAAGTATCGGGAACGGTTATGTGCATTTCGGCGCTGTCGGGCTCATCGGCCTGGTGGTCCTTGCAGGGATACCAAACGCTGGCGCCAAGGCCCTGGCAGGCGATGGAGACCCAGGGATTGTTATTCTTATCTTTTTTCCAGATCAGGCCGCCATCCCATGGGGGGCGTACAGCGATGCGGGGCTTGCCATGATAAAAAACGACCAATTCATCTGAAGCACCTTTTTTTGTTGAAATAAAATAAGCATTTCCATCCTTCTTAATTCCCTCTATCTTCATCATTGCATAAGGATTTTCAAACCTCGTCATACGTTCTTTCTTATAGCGCCAAGAGATGCTATCAATTACCATCGGCTCCTGCAGATCGATCTGCATTTCATCGCCATGTTTCAATACTTTTAATTTTATAATATTGTAACCACTAATGGTACTATCCCCGATATTAAATTTTACGTGCAGGTCGTATTTCAAAACATCCCACCAATCCCTTGAAGGGCCGTAAGTACCACGAAGGGTATCTGCGTGGGTGTATGGTTGAAC
>JANYIM010000041.1 GCA_025362055.1 Bacteroidota bacterium | reverse complement strand
GACATACTGCTCTCTGCTTCTTTAATGATGGCAATGTCTTTTTCTTTTAACTGGGAAGTATAATAATGCTGCCCGTGGCGCTGGTCGAACTTCAATCCAAGTTTTGCTTCCAGTACTTTGAACTGGTAGCTTTGAAAACCCGATGCGGGCCGCAGCATATCCCTGAAATCCAAAAAGTCCATCGGCGTCATTGTTTCCATGATATCTATCTGCTGCACTAATACTTTTAAGATGGTAACTACCCTGCGTAAACGATGCACAACGGTTTGCATTTCAGGCGAGTTATCATTCAATGCGGGTTTATTCATGATACCGATCACAGAATTCACTTCAAACAGGATCTGTTTGAACCACAATTCATAAGCCTGATGAATGATAATGAAAAGCATTTCATCGTGTGCGGGCGCTTTGCCATCCTTAAAACTCTCGGGAGATTGTGCACCGGTGATCTTATCCAATTGCAGGTAGTCTGCATAATAAACAGCTTTATTTTCCATAACAACCAATTAGTCCGCAAACATACAGAATTGTAAATCCTTATTCTATGCTCAGGAAAAAATGATTTTCCTTAAATTTGCAGCCCTGTCAGCCTTTGGACAGGTAAACACCAATCAAATTATGGGAAGAATATTTGAAGTTAGAAAAAGCAGCATGTTTGCCCGCTGGGACAAGATGGCAAAGAACTTTACGCGTATCGGTAAAGAGATCGCCATTGCAGTAAAAGCAGCAGGCCCCGATCCTGATAATAATCCTGCTTTAAGAAGGTGTTATCTCAATGCCAAGGCATGTAATATGCCCAAGGATCGTGTAGAAGCAGCCATCAAAAGGGCGATGGGCAAGGATACCAGCAACTATGAAGAACTGATCTATGAAGGCTATGCTCCGCATGGTATAGCTTTGTTGGTAGAAACCGCAACAGACAATCCAACAAGAACAGTTGCCAATGTAAGAATGCATTTTACAAAAGGGCACGGTGCATTGGGTACCAGTGGCAGTGTTGCATTTGGTTTTACTCATATGAGTGAATTTAAAATAAAGAGTGAGGGTATCACTATTGATGACCTTGAACTGGAATTAATTGATAATGGTTTGGAAGAGATAGGCGAGAATGCCGAAGGCAATATCATCATCCGTACACCTTTCCATGAATATGGTAATATGAGCAAGGCCCTGGAAGAAAAGAAAATTGAAGTGATCAGTGCCGAACTTACCTGGATACCATCTAACCCGATGGAATTAAATGAGGAACAATCGAACGAGGTATTAAAATTGGTAGATCACCTTGAGCAGGATGATGATGTGCAGAAAGTATATCATAACCTGAAATAAAATTCGGTCTTTAGATAGCTATCTCTCCCTTCATGTAGTAAACGGCACTGCCTTTCATAATTACCCTGTCACCTCTTTGCTCGCACCATATCTCCCCGCAGCGTTTGGATAATTGAAGTGCGTGCATTTTATGCTTATTTAATTTTTCACTCCAGAAGGGAATGAGCTGCGAATGTGCTGATCCGGTAACAGGGTCCTCATCAATGCCGGCGCCCGGTGCAAAGAAACGCGAAACAAAATCCACTTTCTTCCCCGGAGCGGTAATGATCATCTTATCAACATGCTTTTTCATTAGTGTAAAGTCCGGTGCACAATTCTTTACCGCATCTTCATTCATAAGTTCAACCAGCAGGTCGCGGTGTTTGTAAACGCCCACAATCTCGGTATTATTAAGCATGGCAGAAAGTTCAGCAGGATACTCATTCATCCTTTCCGGCTTCCAGGAAGGGAAGTCCATGCAGATAAGGTCATCTTCCCTGGTTACTTTTAAAATACCACTTTTGGAACTGAAACGAATTTCCGGTTTATCAAAATTCAGGATATTGAACAGTACATAAGCGCTTGCCAATGTTGCATGCCCGCATAAATTAATTTCCAGTTCGGGAGTGAACCATCTAATTTCGAAATCAATACCCGCACTGTTGGAAGGAACAAAGAAAACGGTTTCAGAAAGATTATTTTCAAGGGCGATTTTTTGCATCAGTCCCGCATCTACCCAATTCTCTAGTGGAATAACGGCAGCAGGGTTTCCACCGAGGAGTTTACTTGTGAAAGCGTCTATCTGGTAGAGTGTCATAATTAGCAATTGGCAATGAGCAATAGGCAATAGGCAAATGCGAAGAGTTTTTAGTATTTGCCGGGATTATTTCTCATGTGGCTTAGTAATTTCCCAATTTCTTCATTCCGTGAAATAAAAAGTATATGCTGTTCTAAAGTTAGATAATTACAAGTCAATGAAAAATCAAGCCACACCCCCGTTTCAGAATTTTCAGCATCACAGTCTGTAATTTTCAAAATAAAATTTGCCGGGTATATTTTCTTGCGATATGCTTCTGCCAGGTTGGTACAAACACTTCTTGAAGAACGCCTTACCTGGTCGATCAATGAATATCGTTCTTCTTTTGGAAAGCTTGTCGTAACAGAAAAAACTTCCATCGCCTGCTCAAAAGCCAATTTATAAACTTTTGTCAGTTTAAAATTAACCACTCCCATAAATATATAGTTTTCATTCTGAGTACTCCAATTGCCCATTGCCTATTGCCTATTGCTTATTCTCCCATCATTTCCTTAACAACCGCAACAACATCTTCCACATTAGGTTTACTGAAATAATCACCATCACTGCCATAACTTGGGCGATGTGCTTTTGCAGTCATTGTCCTTGGAGAAACATCCAGGTATTTATAGCCACCCTGTTCTTCCATCACTTTATTGAACATATATGCCGC
>JANYIM010000027.1 GCA_025362055.1 Bacteroidota bacterium | reverse complement strand
TTGTTTTTTATAGTACTGTTTGGACTGTACATAGTGATGTACCAAACCATAAGAAAAAAAATCGTACTGGCAGATAGCAGCCCTGCCAAGGAGAAATGGGTGAGCCAGTGTTTTTTTTTCATGTGCATCATGTTAGGGTACACTTTTTTTTCGAAGATGGAATTACTATTCCTGGGGTATTATGCAAAGAATGAAGATGCGGCCAGGTACCAGCTGTTGCTGCGTATAGCTGACCTTGTTATCTTACCTGATTTTTTGTTCAATTATTATTTGCCACAAAAATTCTCGCATTATTTTGCGGAGAAGAATTATGCAGATTCACATCAATTGTTCCGCAATGCAGCCAGGGCCGTTTTTCTTTTACAGGTGATCTGTTTAATGGGCGTTGCTGCTATAGGGTATTTCTACCTGCAAAGTTTTAAGATTGCTTCTCCATCTATGTATGTATTGCTGTTGATACTTTGCAGTTCGCAGTTATTCTATTCCTTATTCGGTTCTACCAACCTGGTGCTGATGACAAGCGGTAATGAGAAATATTCATTCATGGCCCTGGGCATGGTACTTATCGTGGAAGCGATCGCTAATATCTTATTCATTCCAACTTATGGCTTATCTGCAGCTGTGTATATCTCCTGGGGAAGTGTATTGGTGTATACAACCATCCTGTATATATTTGTACATAAAAGACTTAAGTTCAGCAGTCCGTTGATCTCTTCCCGGAACTAAGAAATAGGCCTACGTTATTTCGCAGGTACTGGCAATTATCTCAAAATGATTTATGGGCAAGTAAATCAGTATTTTCCTAAACGCTTCGTGCGAGATGAACTTAGGCAACACAAGACTTTCTTCTATTGCATAGTTAAAACGGGTATTTGAATTCAGTTGCAGTAACATATCCATGCAGGCAATGGCGTCGTCGAGGAATTCGGGGAGTAGCACTTCAAATGAGATGTGAGCTACTGAGTGTGTCAATCCGTGCAGTACATTTTTTTCATTTCCTTCTACGTCTATTTTTAGGAATTCCGGAAGGCCATGCTTTTCTATAAGATCATCCAGGGTAATGGTGTTAACGGTTATAACAGACCCGGAAAATTGTATGTCGTCTTTCCACCTGCCTTTATTTTCAGTCTCCAAAATATTTTTCCAATCGGGGTTGATGGTATTCAATGCAGATCCGGGCTGGTGAATGTAAAAATTGTTGGTGCCCGCACGATCTGATATTGCAAAAGGTTCAATGATAATATTTTTTTTATTCCTGAAACGGGCTCTTAATATGCCAAGGTTATGCGGATCGGGTTCGCAAGCAATTACTTTGTTTGCAATAGCTGCAAAGGCAACGGTCTTGTGCCCGTCATTTGCACCAATGTCAAAAATGAGTGTGCAGGGTTGTAGAAAAGAATGATAAAAATGAAATTCTTTTAATGCCTGTCTTCTTTGCGAAGGTTTAAAAAGAGCTGCATAAGCAATACCGGGAACAGAATATTTTAAACGTTCATATAAACCTGTTGCGGCGGCTTTATCTTTTACCTTAAGCATATACAGCAAACCGATAATAGGGCCGGGCGCAAGGAATAAATACAGGTATGCTGCACCGATAGTTCCTGTGAGCAAATTGATAAGCTCGATGCTTATTATGGTAATGGAAAAACCGATACAGGTTACGATCGTTATGGCTGTTCCTTTTGTTTGGGGCGGTGTATTTTGTGCAACAAGACTGGAGAACATGGGAGAGTCTGCAATGACCACCAATCCCCAGAAAATAAGGAATGATAAGAATGCAACAAAAGGAAAGCCAAATGCCAATGGTGAAATGATACAGCAACATCCTGATAAAAGCAATGCAACAAAAGCCGTATTCCTGCTTCCATATCTCTGGGAGCTATAGCCGCTTGCCACACAGGCCAGTGCGCCTGGTGCAATTATTAAAAAGGAATATGCCGGGATATTGATATTTTCCTGCGGGTGAAGCAGCTGGTAGGTTGCAAGCATTGCCGGGACAAAGGCCCAGAAAGCATATAGCTCCCACATATGCCCGAAATAGCCAACTGCTGCCGACCGGAATGCCTTATTTTGGAATGGCCTGAACATACCTGCAATGCGTACTCGCTGACCCGTTCTACGATAAGGCCCATCGGGAACGAGTACCCGAATCAATAAGCCGCCGGCGACTGATAATCCTGATGTAAAGAACAATACCGTTCTCCAGGGGAGTGTAGTAGTAAAGCTTTTTAGTAAGTGCGGAAATGCCGTGCCCACTACCAATGCACCTACGAGGAAGCCGAGCGCTTTACCCAATCCTTTATCAAAATGATCTGCAGCGATCTTCATGCCAACAGGGTAGATGCCAGCAAGGAAAAACCCGGTAAAGAAACGCAGGATCAATAAACTATTGATACCCTGTACGGATAACACCATGCCCAGGTTACAGCATGCAGCTGCCAACGCACTTGTAAAGAAGACCTTTGAGGGTGAAAAACGATCGGCAATGCTTAGCAGGGCATAGGAGAGGGTGCCTATGATGAATCCAAACTGTACGGCGGATATGATATGGCTCAATGCCGTTTTACTTAAAGTAAATTCTTTTACCAGGTCGGGGATCACGGCATTACCTGCAAACCAAAGCGAAGTGCATAAGAACTGCGCAATAACGATAACTGGTAATATGTAGCCGGCTTTTTTAATAATACTGAAATTTACCTGATCTTATTTTCATAACCTGATTCCAGGAAGAATTTATACACTGCGGTATTTGTACTAAAGTCGAGGTTAAGTATCCTGCGCAATGCTCTTTTTTTGTTATGTGCCTGCTCATAATAATATTTGCAGATGGCATAGCCAACAAAATAACCCAGGTCTTCCTCGCCCCGTACAACAAGTCCCTTGTTATACAGCCAGTCATCATGATTAAAACCATTCATTTGTTTCTTAAATGACTCCCAGATCTTTTTCTCAAATTTATTTCCCAGTATGATATAGGGCCTGTTCAAAGGCTTGTCCATCGCCAGTTCTGTAATGAAATCACAGGAGCCCTCCATGATACATAATGTAAGCAGGTCCTGTTCATTAAAGGCAGGTTGTTCTGTATGAATGGTTTCATGAATGATAAAATAGGTAACTGCATCTATTAGATAAGAGGTTGCAGCCTGCGGATCATTTTTGAAGGAAGAATTATCAAAGTTGCCATCGGCCAATGCTACTTCAACAGGGATCATCACATTACCCATGAATGCTTTTCCGCCAAAATCAAAACATCCTACCATGAAATCGATATCAGGTATCTCGATATGGCGGCATAATATCCTTAATTTCTTTAGTGCATGTACGATCTCCTTTTCCCTTCCCATTACTGTACGGCTTCTTTCCCGCAATGCCGACCAGAATTTGGGAGCGGTATTGATATAATTGCGGTAATCAGCTGCAGTATAATGGAATAATTTCAGCAGTAACCTTAATTCATAAGATGCTTTGCTGAGATAAGCCGATTGAATGAATTGCACCTGTTCGGTACTATCTTTTGTCAACACTACTTTATCATAGGCCTGCCAGAAATGGGCCATGTCGTTAAAGGAAAGATACTTTGAGGTGTTTTGAGCAATGCTGTTTACAGAAGAGAATAACAAAACTATGACCAGCAGCACCTTCATTGATGTTGTTTTGGTAATGCAACTTAAGAAAGTATCATTTAACAGTAAGATATTAAGGCTGGCCAGCGATTCACCGATTACTAAGGCTAATTCTTAATAAAATATTTTATACTATTGATGACCTGCAATTGTGTACCTGTTTTCATCCTTCCGCGGTACTCCTGTCGTTCATAAGAGGAATAATAGGTGAAAGGAGAACCGCCAATGCTCTTAACCCGTCCCTTATATGCTTTATCATCTGTTGAGGAATAATAGGTGAATTCGGTAGCACCGATGGATTTAAGCTTTCCCCTGTATGACTCATTATTATAAGAAGCATACCAGGCAATGGAATTTGAACCAATGGCCTTTAATTTCCCCCTGTATGCTTCATCTTCATATAATAAATAATAATCCATGTTGGTAGAACCGATGGATTTAAGTTTTCCCTTTAGTGCTTCATTGTCGTAAGAAGCATAATAAGTAAGTAATGTTTTCCCTATATATTTTACTTTCCCGCGGAAAGCTTCATTGTCATTCGCTGAATAATATTCTACTCTTCCCATATAATCCTTCAGTTTGCCGGCATAATTCTCAACACCGTTCTCCCTGAAGATATCCTCACCCCAGTTAATGACAGCACCATCCACCGTTACATTCAGCATCACATTCACATCCACTTCAAAGGCGATGGTTTCGATAGTGCCATTATCGGCTATTGTTATTTTTGCAATACTTTGCCCAAATGCGGGAGCAAGGAAAAGGCCAAGGGCCATTGCTAAAAATATTTTTTTCATATACTATTATTTTTCAGCACTGAAGGTAAAAAAAAATGTTGAAAAAGCGGGGTTATTTGTGTTAAAACGGGGGCTTTACAAAACAGTGATCTATAACCTTCTTATTTTATCAATACTAACCTTTTCAATAAAACTTTCTCCCCTGCAAGGTTGGTCCTGTATCTTCCGCACAATATCCATGCCTTTGAATACGGCACCAAAAGCAGCAAAGCCTTGTCCGTCGGCAACACCGTTATTGCCATAATCAAACTGTGTTTGGTCTCCCACGCAAATAAAAAATTCTGTATTGGCTGTTCCGGGGGTTGTCCTGGCAAGTGAAATGGTACCGCTTACATGCGAAAGGCCCGTTTGTTTTGTTGATTCATGAACGATACCGGCAAGATTTGGATATTGCTTTTCATTCGTTTGCCAGATGCCTCCCTGTATGAGCCCGTAATTATTTCCAGCCATATCCTCTGTTTTTAGTACCCGGTAAAAAGAACTTTTGGTGAAATAACCCGAATCGGTATACGATAAAAAAGCGGCTACCGTCTTTGGCGCTTTATCGGGGTAAAGTTCTACTTCAATATCACCGTAATTCGTTTCTATGATGATATGCGGGTCTTTGTAATGGGGATGGCCGCAACTAATGAGCAATATTGAAATGATCGGGGAGAGGTATTTGAACATGTAAGCAAATTAATGACTAATCATCAATTTGCATGACGCTGTTTAAAAAGCATGGGCCCAAAGACCCCAGACCAGCATATCCTCGTAGGAGGTGAGGATAAGTATTATTTAACAGCACTATCGAAAATAAGGTCTGCAGTGTATTTGTCTCCCGGGCCTTCGAGCTTATTGAATTGCAAGGTAACTTTCAATGGTGAGCTGTCATAATTTGTGCCATTCATGAGCGCGATTTTGGAATAGGTATTCCCCGAATGTTCTTCTACTCTCCAGTTAGCGGGGCTACATAATTTAATGTTCGCCTTTGCTTTTGTGAATGCAGCTTCTGCAATAGCCCTTGTTGAATTTTTTGCAAGGCTGAAACTTATATAAATATTATGGCCTGCATTATTGGGATCAGGTGCAACGCGGAGGATCTCGGTGATATCGGCCGACAATGCCTCGGGGAAAAGGAATTTGGACCCCCATATTTTTTTTGTAATGATCATAGAACCATAATTGGTAGTTGTTTCCGTTGTTTTAGTACCCTTGACAGAATTGAATTTTTCGTCCATCAGTTGTTTCACTTTGGCAAAGGAAGTACAGAAATCATTTTGCGCAAATGTGGCACAAGGGATAAAACCTGCTGATATCACCAGGAAAAAAAAGCCTTTGCATATCTTCATTCGGTAGTTATTTATTGCAAATAAATAATGTTTGGGTTGCTGGGGAATTTATTATAACGGAGATCGGGACGTTTTATTTTGTGAATGGCATTGCTCCGAAGATCCCGGCATCCTGCCGCTTAATTTGGTACCCGTAAAGCCACACCAAGCGATATGAATTTAGTTAGGCCCAGGTTAAGTGTAGGAGAGCCCAATGCCATATCTACCGCAAAATTATTCTTTAGTGCGTATATAAACCCGATATCCATGCCATTTGATGCAGGCGTATGCGTTGCATAGTTACCAAAATATTCTGCATAGGTACTGAACTTGTCTGTTACATTATAATTCAATTCGGCAGTGCCAAGATAACTGATAGCTGTTGTGCCCTGGTCTTGTGTGACACCAAAATTCGAATAAAGTTTCCATTTTGCATTCAGCTGATGCCGCATTGCTAACGTAAAAGTGTATCCGAAATGATCAGCCGGGAATAATTTATTGAGGGTGAGGGGTAAACGGAAATACGATACCAGCGTTACTTTTGGCAATATGCCGTGTTGCCACCACAACAGGTTTTTAAAACTGATGGTAAGTGGCTGTAGGCCTGCAACGGAGCCACTATCGTCGCGTATATTGGAATATTGGTTGATCAGCCTTACCTCAAATCTCTTTGAAACACCATACCTGATCAGTGTTATATTGTCGAATTCTTTGGTGACCTCATCCTGTTTCGAAAATTGCACGCCCGTTTCAACCTGCAGGTGTTTTTTCTCAACGATATGCGACCCGTCGCTCTGGTCAGGACTATCAGTATTGATCACAGGAGCCTGTGCTGTTGATCCCTGACCGATCAATAAAAGGAGCGTACCTATATAAAAATACTTTTTCATCGGCTGAAATTACTACTTAATGTGAAAATGTATTGTTAATGACAGTCGCCCGGTTCTTCTCTATAATTGTACCGGCTTTTGCGAGGACAAAATGACCAGGGGGGAAGATGATTATATAAAAAATGACTATTTTGTTAGCTTAAATAAACTCTCGTCATTTATAAACTGCCTTTATGAGAAAATTCATTGGTTCAATTACCGGCTTGTATGTATTGCTAAGCTGTTTAAACTGTGCTGCACAAACTGTCCTACCTGTTACTGTTGATAGTGCAAAAATACCGGCAGAAATAAGATCGGTGACCAAACACAGTATAACCATTGCCGGTAAACTGATCAGTTATACCGCCACCGCAGGCGCATTGATCCTTAAAAATGATAAAGATGAATCGGTGGCATTGTATGGTTATACAGCTTATACAAAGGATGGTGAAACAGATGCGGCTAAAAGGCCTGTTACCTTTTGTTACAATGGTGGACCGGGATCTTCTTCCATGTGGTTACACCTGGGTGTAATAGGGCCAAGAAGGGTAGTAGTGAATGATCCCGAGAACAATCCACCTCCGCCTTATAAGATGGAAGATAACAACAACTCCATTTTGGATGTAACTGACATTGTAATGATCGACCCTGTGGGTACGGGTTTAAGCCATGCTGTGGGTAAAGCAAAGAACAAGGATTTTTGGGGAGTAGACCAGGACATAAGATCTGTAAGCCAGTTCATCAAACAATATACTACGGATAATAACAGGTGGAACTCACCGAAATATTTGCTCGGTGAAAGTTATGGAACGATGCGCAGCGCAGGCGTGGTAGATTATCTCCAGGAAAATATGGGCATGACGATGAATGGCATCATACTTATTTCCGTAGTGTTGGATCTGCGTACCCTCACTTTTCAGCAAGGCGATGATATTTCTTATGTGATGCATTTACCTACTTATGCAGCTACTGCATGGTATCATAATAAAGTTGCCGATAAGACTGCAGGTTTTGATGCATTCTTAAGAGATGCCAGGACATTTGCAGCCGGTGATTATTATTCAGCATTGATCAAGGGCGACCAATTATCCGAGGCTGAAAAAAATGGTATTCTCAACCGGTTATCCTTGTACACCGGTCTAAGCAAAGATTATTTATTGAAAGCCAACCTGCGGGTAAACGAGCCACAGTTCACACAGGAATTATTACGCGATGAACATTTAACGGTGGGGCGGTTAGATTCAAGGTACAAATCCATTAACCAGGACCTGTTGAGTGAGTTCTCTTCTTTTGACCCGCAAAGCACGGCCATCAGCCCGGCATTCATTTCCATGTTCACCGATTATTATTACGGTGAATTGAAAGTGGATAAAATGTATAACTACCATGTCTCGGCCTATAGTGCAGAGGGGTTCGACTGGGATTGGAAACATTCAAAGAACGGAGGTTCGGGCGATCCTATTACACCCACTACAGGCGTAGATCTTGCCGAAGCAATGAGCCGTAATCCGAATTTGAAAGTGTTGACACTGAATGGCTATTTTGACCTTGCTACGCCATTCTTTGCAACTGAATTTACATTTGATCATATGGGATTGGAAAAGAAATTAAAGCAAAATGTGACCTTTAAATATTATGAAGCCGGCCACATGATGTATATACACCCGGCAGCAGCCAACTCATTTAAGAAAGATGTCGCTGCTTTTATAACGGATACGCATAAGTGATTGTAAACAGGTAATATGAAAAGACAGGCTATTTTGCTTTGTATACTTTGTGTTTTTATTTTTGCGGCCGGCAAAAGCCAGGGGTATAAATTCATTTATTACCTCGATGTCAATTTCAGCTCGGTTCAAAAAGCAAAAGCGGTTATCGTTGGCAGGGCTGCCGAAGATAATGGCCTTTTAAAAGTGGAATGTTTCGGCATCAGTAACGACCAGCATCTCATGACCGCACATTTTAAAGATTCCACACTCTCTACGTTGCAAGGCATTTTTAAATCATATCACCCGAATGGAAGGGTAGAAAAGGAAGGCAACTATAATAATAATAATGAAGAGGGTATTTGGCAGGAATGGGATAGTACCGGTATTAAAACAGATTCAACCATTTATAAGAATGGGCTGGTATATACAGAAGCAACATTTCAACAACATAAGAACGGGAGCCTTAGTTACTTTACAATTAAAGACAGCTTGCAGGATACTTATAAGACCACTTCCTGGGATGAACACGGAGTAGTGAATGAAGAAGTCTTTTTTAAAGGCGAAAAGGGGATATTAAAAAAATATACTACCACAGGAATACAAACTGATTCTTTATTTACGAGAGAAGAAAGTGAAGC
>JANYIM010000009.1 GCA_025362055.1 Bacteroidota bacterium | reverse complement strand
AATTTCTTTTTGTTCGTTTATTCGAGGTCAATGATCGATGATAAGGGTTTCCTCGCTATCTATAAGGTCATTTATAGTACCATCATTATTATTAAGAACACTTTTATCAGCATAGCGATCATCTTTAATTCAAGCCAAGGGAATGTGAAAAGAACGGATGATTTTCTTGACCCCAAACTAGAAAATTTCCTGAATTAATAACCAAAACAACTGTATACCTATATGTTTTTTTTACAGGCAACTAATAGTTCACAGGGTATCAACAGCGTCATGTTCTTTGGAACTATCGGTATGCTTGCACTTGCTATAGGCATCGTTGGCTTTGTAATCTATCACCAGCGAAGGGTTATCCGTTACAATACAGAACTAAAAAGATTGGAGGAAGAAAAGCAACAGATACTACTGAATGCATCTATCTGTTTTCAAGAGGAGGAGCGTAACCGCATTGCTGCCGACCTGCACGATGATGCGGGCCCCCTACTGGCAACAGCCAGGCTCTATTTGAATGAGAACCTCGTTAACCAGGAAAAAGCACAGCAATTACAAAGTATCTATAGCGCCAAGCAGATCATTGATGATGCGATATTGCTTATCAGGAATATCAGTCATAGCCTGATGCCACCAACGTTGAAGAACTTTGGATTGGAAAGTGCATGCAATGACCTTTTTCAGAAAATAAGCGGCAGCGGTAGCCTCAATGCCAGCGCAAGATTCCATGACTATCGTACCCGGCTTAAAGTAGACCAGGAATTACTTGTATTCCGAATCATACAGGAGCTCGTTAATAATATCATCAAACATAGTAACGCCGGATTCATTCACCTTACTCAAAATAACAGCGGCAACAACATGTATTTCCGGCTGCACCATGATGGTACCGGCATTGTACAGGCCGATTTTGAAAAATTGAATCACAGCGCCCTGGGACTGGGCCTCAAAAATATTGCCAGTCGCATGAAAGTACTCAAAGGAAGAATATTCTTTGAGATAGATCCCAGTCATACTTATTATAAGGTTACACTGGAAGTTCCCCGGGAAGCCGCTATTTAATTCAAAGTTGAAAGTTTTAGCAGTTCAACTTGAACAGCATGAACCATCAATCTTTAGCCTTTCATTTTACAATAAGTTTGCGTAATTTTACGGTAATCATAAAATATGAGTGAAATAAAAGTTGCCATAGCAGATGATCACCAGATATTCCGCAAGGGGGTGATACTTTCTATGCGCCCTTATACCAATATCAAATTTGTAATGGAGGCCGAGAACGGAGAAGACCTGTTGGCCAAGATACCCGAGGCAATGCCGGATGTGGTTTTGTGCGACCTTAAAATGCCCATCAAAGACGGTATTGATACTACCAAGATGATCACCAAGAATTTTCCCAATGTCCGCGTTATCATATTGACCATGTATGAAGATGAACGTTTCGTTGGCCACCTGATGGATTGTGGCGCTGCCGGTTATCTTTTAAAAAACACTGAGCCCGCAGAGATCAAAAGGGCGATCATGGACGTAATGCGCACCGGTTTTTATTTGAATCCTTTTGTTAACAAAGTACTCATTAAGAAAAATTACTCAAAGCAAAAATTCAATCCTTCCCTAACTTCTGAAGTAGTATTAAGTGAAAGAGAGAAAGAAGTGCTGACATTGGTTTGCATGGAATTTACCGCAGCCGAGATAGCCAGTAAAATGGACATCAGTGCCCGTACCGTTGAGGCGATAAAAGACAGGTTAATGGAAAGGTTTGGCGTGAAGAATTCCGTAGGGTTGGTTTTTTATGCGATGAAGAATTCGCTGATCGATTAACGAAATGAGCAATCGCAAATATGCGATCAAAACAACCCAAACAATGTAGAATCTATCTTCGTAATGATCTGCCCGAGGTGTTCTTCGTTCTCTGCAAATTTATTTTTATCTGCATCTATAATCAGCAAAGGGCCTTCTTTGTAATTCTCTATCCAGTTATTATAGAATTCATTCAGTTTTTTTAAATAATCCAGCCGGATATTTTCTTCGTACTCGCGCCCCCGCTTTTGTATCTGCGCAACCAATGTAGGCACCGAAGCCTTCAGGTAGATCAGCAGGTCGGGCGGCTGCACCATGGTTTTCAGTGTTTCAAAGAATTTATAGTAATTATCAAAGTCGCGCTTGCCCATGAGGCCCATATCATGCAGGTTGGGCGCAAAGATATTTGCATCCTCATAAATAGTGCGGTCCTGTATAACGGTTTCGGTACCACGATGAATTTCCAGCAATTGGTTCAGCCGGCTATTGAGGAAGTATATCTGCAGGTTAAAACTCCACCTTGGCATGTCCTCATAAAAATCATTCAGGTAAGGATTATGGTCCACGTCTTCGAACTGCGGGATCCATTTGTAATGTTTGCTTAACATTTCTGTTAAGGTGGTTTTGCCGGCACCGATATTCCCGGCCACAGCGATATGCTTTGGTTTTTTCGTTTTTGCCATCATACTTACTTTTATCCGCCTAAAAAAACGCCAGCCCATCACTGACGTTTGCACAAAATAATAAATATTCGTTTTAAAAAATCAATTCATCAATAATAGGTCAATAATAGTTTAACCCGATCGCATCCCTCACCAATTGCATGGTGGCAGCGGCACTCCTATTGGCCTTTTCGGCACCCTGTTCCATTACCTGCCTGAGGTACTTTTCATCTTCTAAAATGGCATTTACCTTTTGACGGATGGGAGCAATGAATTGTATCATGTCTTCTGCCAGTTGCTTTTTAAGGTCGCCATAACGGATGCTGCAATTATCATAATCCGCTTCAAATTTCCGGATCACATCATCTGCAGAAACCAGTCTCATCAACAAAAAAACATTTTCAATATAATCAGGTTTGGGTGAATTATTTGCACCAGGGCCGCTATCGGTCTTGGCTTTCATTACTTTTTTCCTGATCAGTTCATCATCATCTGCAAGGTATAAAGTAGCCATCTGGTTCTCACTCTTGCTCATCTTTCCAGTGCCATCCAGGCTGGGAACCTTTACGAGGTCCTGATTATAATTAAAAGCACTGGGTTCCGGAAAAACCTCGCCATAGCGGTGATTGAAACGATTCGCAAAATTTCTTGCCATTTCAAGGTGTTGCTCCTGGTCTTTTCCCACAGGCACGTATTTGGCACGGTGTATAATAATGTCTGCTGTTTGCAATACCGGGTAGGTGAGCAATCCTGCATTCACATTATCAGGATGCGACCTTACTTTATCTTTAAAGGTGGCGGTCTTTTCCAACTCACCTTTGTAAGCCATCATATTCAGATAGAGGTATAATTCAGCTGTTTCATGAATATGGCTCTGGCAATAGAAAGCTGCTTTATCAGGATCAAGCCCACAGGCGATATTTTCTGCTAAAACCCGGTGCACATTTGCCTTCAGTTCTTTTGTATCGGGATGTGTGGTCAATGAATGCAGGTCGGCCACCATAAAATAACATTCAAAATCTTCCTGCATTTTTACATAATTGCGTATGGCCCCAAAGTAATTGCCCAAATGCAATAAACCCGTGGGGCGAATGCCACTCATTACTATTTCCTTTTTACCAGTCATAAGGAACGAAGATAAATAAGAGTTTTCAGTTTTGAGTTAGGAGTTTAGGGTTATAAGGTTTAGCTTGGAGTATTTGTATGCATAATTCTTCTAAATTATCTAACCTCCCCAAACCATCCAAACTTCCGACTATGAACTATCTTTGTGTGATGGAAGTAAACGATGCAATGGTAGAAAAACTAGCCAGATTGGCCAGCCTTCATTTTGATGATGCAGAAAAAGTTGCTATCAAAAACGACCTGGAGCGGATGATCGGGTTCGTTGAAAAACTAAAGGAACTGGATACCACCGGTGTGGAGCCATTGCTGCACATGAGCGACAATATAAATGTACTCAGGGAAGATGAAGTGAAGGGAAGTATTACCCGGGCAGCTGGTTTGCAAAATGCGACAGTGCATGATGAAGTGTTCTTTAAAGTGCCGAAAGTGATCAGGAAATAGTTTTCGGTTTAGGGTTTTCAGTTTTCTGTTAGCCTTAGAACTGAAGTGTAATTATTAAAGCGTAATAGTTAACAATCCGAAGGGATCCAACAGAAAACAGAAAACGTGAAAGGCATTATTCATCTCGAAGACATCCGTAAAAGTTACTGGCTCGGTAAAAATGAGTTGCAGGTACTGAAGGGCATCAGCATGGATATCTTTAAAAATGAATACGTGGCTTTGATGGGACCAAGCGGCTCAGGAAAATCTACCCTGATGAATATACTGGGCTGCCTAGATTCTCCCACTGCCGGCAAATACATTTTAAACGGAAAAGATGTAAGCCGCATGCCCGATAATGACCTGGCAGAAGTTCGCAACAAAGAGATCGGTTTTGTTTTTCAGCAATTTAATTTATTGCCGCGTTTAACCGCCGCCGAAAATGTTGCCCTACCATTGGTATACAGTGGTATCGGTAAAAAAGAAAGAACAGAAAGGGCCATGGATGTGCTCACCAAAGTAAAATTGGATGATCGCAGTCATCATAAGCCAAATGAGTTAAGTGGCGGACAATGCCAGCGGGTAGCCATCGCCAGGGCCCTGATCAATAATCCTTCCATCATCCTTGCTGATGAACCAACGGGTAATCTTGATTCAAAAACCTCTTATGAAATAATGGATATACTGGGGAAGATACATGCAGAAGGGAATACCGTAATATTGGTTACGCATGAAGATGATATTTCAAAGTTTGCTCATCGCATCATACGATTAAAAGACGGATCAATAGAAACAGATATTATGAATGCAAACCCGTTAACCTCGGCAATACCTGTATA
>JANYIM010000136.1 GCA_025362055.1 Bacteroidota bacterium | reverse complement strand
CTCAAAAAGTACTTTCAGCGGAGGTTATAAGATCAATTCAGTAAAACTGATCAGTAATAATAGTGATGCCGATTATATAGTGAGCGATACAAGGATGCAGATCCGTTTACCCAAAGCCCTGAACCCAGGGGGAGATATGGTAAAAATAAAGATCGACTATGCTTTTACGTTACCTGAATACGGCGCTGATCGCTGCGGCATATTAAAAACAAAGAACGGGAATATCTTTACGGTTGCCCAATGGTATCCCCGCATGTGCGTGTTCGACGATGTGCAGGGCTGGAATACCTTACCTTACCTGGGCCCCAGTGAATTTTATCTTGAATACGGCGACTTTGATATAAGCATCACTGCACCTGCCAGCCATATCGTTGTTTGCAGCGGAACATTACAAAATGAATCGGACGTATTAACAGCATCACAAATAAGCCGCCTGGCAACAGCGAGAAAGAGTGATAAGACCGTGATGATACGCACGGAAAACGAAGTGAATGACCCTTCTTCCAGGCCAACGGCGAACACGCTTACCTGGCATTATAAAATGACGAATGCACGCGACGTGTCCTGGGCATCTTCCAAAGCATTTATCTGGGATGCTGCAAAAATGAATCTACCAAGTGGAAAAACATCACTTGCGATGAGCGTTTATCCTGTTGAAAGCAGCGGACAAAAAGGATGGGGCCGTGCAACGGAATATACAAAGGGAAGTATTGAGAACTATAGCAAGCGTTGGTTCGAATTTCCTTACCCCGTTGCCACCAATGTTGCCAGTAATGTAGGTGGAATGGAATATCCCGGTATTGTTTTTTGCGGATGGAAAGCGGAAAAAGAAGGTTTGTTTGGTGTTACCGATCATGAATTCGGGCATACCTGGTTTCCCATGATCGTTGGAAGCAATGAACGTAAGTATGGCTGGATGGATGAAGGATTCAATACATTCATCAACTCCCTCGCAGATGATGATTTCAATAACGGCGAATACAAGAATCCTCCAACAAAAATGGATTTTATGGGGCCGTACATGTTTGGAAAAAATACAGAGCCCATCTTAACTACGCCGGATGCAATGAAAGAAGCCAATATTGGTATCGCTTTATATTTTAAACCTGGCTATGCATTGGAATTATTGCGCAACGAGGTACTGGGCCCCGATCGTTTTGACTACGCTTTCCGAACTTATATAAAGAACTGGGCCTATAAACATCCAACGCCCTGGGATTTTTTTAGAACGATGGAAAATGCAGCAGGAGAGGACCTTGGCTGGTTCTGGAAAGAGTGGTTCCTGGAAAATTATAAACTGGACCAGGCGATCCTTTCTGTGAAATATGAAAATAATACTGCTGCCGAAGGTGCAACGGTTACCATTGCTAATTTAGAACAGATGGCAATGCCGGTACTCATCGCTTATGAAACCAGGAGTGGTAAAAAAGGGACCATTAAATTACCCGTAGAAGTCTGGAATAATACCACCACGTGGAAAGTAAAACTGCCAACCACGGAAGAATTAAAAAAAGTTGAACTCGATCCGGATAAAATTTTCCCGGATATGAATTTTGAGAATAATGTATGGAAAGGAAATTAAAAGTTGATCGCAGGAATACCGATCTTTATGGCTAAGCGTACAAAAGAGGGAAGGAGAAAAAGAGTTGCGCATTAAACTCTTTCTCTCTTTTCTTCTCTAGCTAAGTTTTTTATATTCTTTGCTGAAAACTGTCAACGACAAAATTAGCTACTTCGTTTTCCATCTCCCGCTTCTTAGATACAAAAATGACATCCCGAATATCGTGAACCAATAAACCAATTCATTACTCCATGCCATTGCCAAAGAGATATAATGCACTTTCATGAATATCCAGGTATAGATGAGGTACACGGTAATGGAGATTATTTCTATCAATAAATTCATTTTTGTTTTAGCAGTACCTGTAACCCCATTGAGCCAGATATTGGCAATGCTCATGAAGAGTAAACCAAAGGAAACAACCCTTATCACGGGTATCCCTTGCTGCACAAAAGCTTCACTTTGACCAAATAGGCCGAAAAATAAATAGGGGAATAAATTAATGAGCAGGCACATCATTATGCAAAACCCCAGGCTCCAAAGCATGATACGGGTAATGGCTTCCAAAACTTTTTCTTCCTTTTTCTGTCCCATTAAATTACTCACCATCGTATTGCAGGTGCCGGCAAATGCCCAAACAAATACACCGATCAATCCAAAAACATTGCGCATGGTATTGCTGATCGCTTTTGATGTTTCATCATGCCGTCCTTCTATCAAAATAAAAAATACCAGCCAGGTAGTAACGCTGATCACGTATTGTAACATCAATGGCGCAGCTATTTTCAGGATTTCTTTGGTATGGGTTTTATTGTAAGTGAATTTTTGCAGCAGGCCATATTGCTTTTTTAACCCGGTTTTATATAACACGATCAGCACTACGATCAAACCAACCACTTCTGCAATGACAGAAGCGATGGCCGCACCGTTGAATCCCATGTGCGGAAATCCATAGCGGCCCTTGATCAGTAAAAAATCCAGTAAGATATTTACAGTAGCCTCGCAGATGAAACCGATCATTAAGTATTTACTATTCAGCGATGCAACCAAAAACGCATTTCCCATCTGGAACAGGTATAAAAAGGGGAGTCCCAGTATCCTGATCTTTAAAAAACTTATTTCCTGCGGGTATGCCTTAGGGTCAGCTACCAGTTGCAGGATAAAGGGAGCAATGAACCAGGTAATTACAATTCCGGCCAGGGCGAATTGAAGGCTGATCCTTAATCCCTGTGCCAATATTCTTTTAAATGCAGCACTGTTATCACTACCTGCATATCTTGAAAAAACAGATTGCAGTGCATTATTTAACCCATGTCCGGCTACCGCAAATATCAAATAGAATACACCCGTTATCCCTGCATTACCCAGGGCCTCCGTGCTGAGGTTGCCCAGGAAGATACTGTTGGTGAGCATATTTACCTGTGGTATCAGTATGGCAAGCGTGATAGGCAACGCAATAGACAGAATTTGTTTATTGGTTACCTGTACCTTTAGATCTTTGATTGCCGCTGTACTTGCCATAAAGTCAGCAAAATTATCTTATTTTGCCTGCCCAAACTTAAAATGTGAATCCATCTTTTACGATACGCACTGCCGAAATAGATACCGCTACTGCTCATTTACTCATAGAAGTAGGCCCGGCGGGTATTTCATTCGTGATATTAGACGG
>JANYIM010000265.1 GCA_025362055.1 Bacteroidota bacterium | reverse complement strand
ATTTCGTTTTTCACCATTCTGATAACCCCAGTAAGGATTATAATAATGCGTACCGGCAAGGTTCATAATTTCTGTGGTAGAAGCGCCCTGCCTTCCATTCTCTGTAGGAGCGCCAAAGACTGTTAAGGAAAGCAATTGCCTTTCACCTAATTTTTTATCTGCTGCAGCGTATATGCTACAACAGATAAAAAATTACCAGCAACAATGATATTCACCCCAACCACATTACAGGGCAGTTACCTGGTAGGTTTGGAGCCTTTCATGGACGAACGTGGCTGGTTTGCAAGAACTTATTGCAAGAACGAATTTGCTGCAATAGGCCATACCGCCGAATGGGTGCAATTGAATCACTCTGTTACCAATAAAAAAGGCGCGATCAGGGGGATGCATTACCAGTTACCGCCTTTCAGCGAAATAAAAATGGTGCGCTGTATTGCAGGTGTGGTGTTCGACGTGATCATTGACCTTAGAAAAGGGTCACCTACTTTTTTAAAATGGTTTGGGACAGAATTATCGGCAGCAAATAAAATAATACTGTATATCCCCGAGGGGTTTGCGCATGGGTTTCAAACCCTCACAGATGATTGTGAGCTGATCTATCATCATTCACAGTTCTATACACCGGGTGTGGAAGCAGGGATAAGGTATGATGAACCCAGGATAAATATAGAATGGCCGTTACCGGTAGTAACTATGTCAGAGCGGGATAAACAACACCTTTTTTTGGATAAAGAATTTAAAGGAATTTAATTATGGAATGCAGATTTTGTAAAACGGAACTCGAACACGTATTTATTGACCTGGTGAATTCACCGGCTTCCAATTCTTTTTTAACGGAGCAACAGTTGAATGAACCGGAAACATTTTATCCGTTGAAAGTATATACCTGCCATCAGTGTTTTTTGGTGCAGGTGGATGAATATAAAAAATCGGATGCCATCTTCGACAGTAACTATGTTTACTTTTCCTCCTATAGTACCAGCTGGCTGCAACACGCCAAAAAATATACGGAGATGATGACGGAGCGTTTTGGTTACAATGAAAATTCCCTCGTCATCGAACTGGCTTCCAATGATGGTTACCTGCTGCAGTATTTTCAGGAAAAGAATATTCCTGTAATGGGCATCGAGCCAACAGCGAATACTGCAGAAGTGGCGATCGGTAAGGGTATTAAGACCGTCATTGATTTTTTTGGTGCCGAACTGGCCGATCGTTTTGCCAATACCTGGGAAGTGAAGGCCGACCTGCTACTTGGCAATAATGTATTGGCACATGTACCTGATATCATGGACTTTGTGCTGGGTATGAAAATAATATTGAAAGACACGGGTGTTGTCACGATGGAATTTCCACACCTGATGCAACTGGTGGATAATAACCAGTTCGATACGATCTATCACGAACATTTCTCTTACCTGTCACTATACACCGTTAAACAAATATTTGAATCACAGGGCCTGGAATTATTTGATGTGGATGAGATACCAACTCATGGAGGATCATTGCGCATTTATGCAAAGCACATGGAGGATGAAAGTAAACCCATATCTACAAACATTGCTGCCTTGCTAAAGAAAGAAACAGATAAAGGGTTGAATACACTCACCTATTACGATCATTTTCAGCAAAAGGCATTAAAAGTAAAACTGGACCTTACCGATTTTCTTATCCAACAAAAAAGAGCCGGTAAAAAAATGGCTGCCTATGGCGCTGCTGCCAAGGGAAATACCTTGTTGAATTATTGCGGTATTAAGAATGACCTCATCGATTTTGTGGTGGATGCTAATCCGCATAAACAAGATAAATTTTTGCCAGCGAGCCATATTCCTGTTGTAAATGAACAGCATTTAAAAGATGCTAAACCCGATTATATCATCATTCTTCCCTGGAACCTCAAAGAAGAGATCATGGGGCAACTTTCTTATATAAAGGGCTGGGAAGGGAAATTTGTGGTCCCCATTCCGGAATTACAGATCATATAAATAATGAAAAAGATACTGGTAACAGGAGCCACTGGCTTTATTGGCAATTATGTGATCAAAGAATTATTGGAGAATAATTGCAAGGTCATCGCCACGTCATCCAGTGAAGAGAAAGCAGCCGGGGCTTCCTGGTTCTCACAGGTT
>JANYIM010000133.1 GCA_025362055.1 Bacteroidota bacterium | reverse complement strand
GCCCGTTGGAAACCAGGGCACCCAGCAATCATGTGTTGCATGGGCCGTTGCTTATGCACTCAAAAGCTACCAGGAAAAACAGGAATTGGGCCAGCAATATTTATTCAGCCCGTCTTTTATTTATAACCAGATCAACAACGGCATGAATGCGCCCACTTATGTTACAGATGCATTGAATCTTTTATCAGACCAGGGTGTTTGCGAACTTAATGAAATGCCTTATAATGAAAATGACTGGGTGACCAAACCCTCGGCTACAGCTAAGGAAGATGCAAAAAAATTCCGCATCGACTTTTGGAGACAGGTGAACGTGCAGGATATAAAAGAAGTGAAGGCACAACTGGCAGCGGGTTACCCGGTGATCATCGGCGCGGATGTTACAAAAGAATTCATTGATGAGGGTTATGCCAAGAAAGCCGATTATATATGGAAGGATGCAGGAACATCGGCTGGCGGGCATTGTATGCTGTTAGTGGGTTATGATGACCAAAAAAATGCCTTTAAGGTAATGAACAGTTGGGGAAAGGATTGGGGTGATAATGGTTTTTCATGGATCGATTACAAATTTTTTCCCAATGTGATAAAATATGGATTTGTAGCAAAGGATGCTGTTACACCCAATGCCCCCAATATTGCCGATAACAATAACCCGGGCAATAATAATAACAATCAAAACAATCCACCGAAGGAAAATGAGAATAATCCTTATGATGACCCTACTGCATTTGAAAAGATAGATTTTACAAGTACCAATGTTGAACACAATGTAAAGAGCACCAGCGACCCAAGCCTTGGCTATACTATGAAAATTGAAGGAAGGGTAGATATCCCTGCATTCTATGGAAAAAAATTCCAGATCGTAGTGCACATATACAATAGCGTTACCAACAGGCAGGTTAAAAGCCTGATATATCCAACTTATTCCGATATCAATGGCTATGCGGCCGGATACACACCTGTATATGATGTAACTGCAGAAGGTTTCAGAGACGGAACCTGGTGGATAGCCATCCCTTATTCATCGATTGACATGCCCAGCGGAAGAAATAATTTTTATGCAATACCTACTTTATTCGTAGATAATTTTGGTATCGCATTTGGGGAGAAAATTAATTTTTATGTAGACCAACCATAAATAAAAATGCAAAAGTCAAAACCCAAAAATTGAGAAATTCCTGTTTTAAAAAGAACGCTCAAATTTATGGGTTTTGACTTTTGGCTTTATTCAACATTTACCTGCTTCTTCACTACGGCACCGACATGCATTTCCGGGATGAATTTTCTTTCCTTAACGAGGTAACCATTTCCTTTTTCACAAAAATGCACTTTCAGGTTTTCCACACTGAAAGGATTACCCTCAGGGATATCCGCAATATTACTGTGGCGTATATCATGGCCGTCAATGATGATGACACAACCGCTTCCAATGGCTTCCATTTTATTACTGTCTGTGATGAGCATCCCTGTATCTTCACCTAATCCAATGCCAATGCAGGAAGGATTGGTGGCAACGGCTTGTGCCAGTCTGCCGAAGCGGCCTCTTTTTTCGAAATGCGAATCAAAGATCACATCATTCATAAACCCAAGCCCGGTAGTAATTTTCACTTCGCCTTTTAAATGCGCCTTCGTTGCATTGCCTTCATAGATCATGGTATGGCTCATTGCCATCGCACCGGCAGAAGTTCCTGCTACCAAAAATTCTTCCTCATTTTTAAACCGGTCTAAAATGATCTGTAATAACTGTGTGCCGCCAAAAGTACTAGTAAGCCTTAACTGGTTACCGCCACTGAACATCACCACATCACAAATTCTTATGCGTTCAAGATATGCTGCATTGAGCGTTTCGGCGCGGTTACGGATATGCATCACACCAATATTGGTGCAGCCTATTTTTCCAAAAGCGTTCATGTAATTGTCTCCCACTTCATAAGGGATCATACTTGCAGTGGTGATCACTTCAATACGGCATAACGGGCCGTCCTTTGCTTCTTCCACGATACGGCGAAGAATGCCGAGTTCAAAAAAATTGAGGTTACTGCGATGGATCTCTCCTTTCTCGAGGTCTGTTCCCTTATCTTCCGCACCACCAATCGCAATCAGTTTCCCTTTGGCAAATTGCATCTAATCATTTTTGTGATTAACGCAAATTTAAGGAAAATCGTGATGGTATGATTACAATGAGTTATTAACGGGTGTTAATTAAACAGTTGAAAGTTAATAGCCTGCAAGGCACAACATTCAACTTTTACCCTTTAAGATTTCGCGAATTTTTCAATCCCTTCCACCAGCCGGTCAAGGTTCTTCGTGGTGGTGTATACGTTGGGGGTTATACGCACCCCATGAATATTTTCCCAGTTGATACCTACGGCATGTATCTTATAATTATCCCATAAAAACCCATCCAGTTCAGCAGGTGTTTTCCCTTCCACGCTTACAAGGCCAATAGCGCAACCAAACTCCTTTTTAAAGGATGTATGCAATTGAACTTTGGGAATATCCTTTACTTTATTCATCCAGTAATTCTTTAGGTACAGTAACCGTTCTTCTTTTCTTTTTGCGCCGATCATTTCATAAAAATCGATCGCTTTGTCAACAGCCTCTTCAATAAAGAAGGGCCTGGTGCCCAGGTGTTCAAACTTGCGGATATTATCGTCTTCCTTCTCCCCTGCGCCGAACAACGGCCACAGGTTTTTTATCTTTTCCTTTCGCACATACAGGAAGCCGCTGCCAATGGGCGCTCCTAGCCATTTGTGTAAGCTGGTGCCAAAATAATCGCAGTTGAGATCGGGGAGCATGAATTGAAATTGCGCAAAAGTATGTGCGCCATCCACCAGCACATCAATATTTTGTTTTTTAGCAGCTTCTG
>JANYIM010000245.1 GCA_025362055.1 Bacteroidota bacterium | reverse complement strand
GTAAGCTTTTAACCAGGTAGCATAATCTTTTACCTTATGTGAAACCCTTAGCCTGTCTTTTTGGTCAGCACCGGCACTATCGAACCGAACGATGGTGGAGTAGGCGATCTCGGGTACACCAATAACACCCGCTTTTCCCATGGCATCTTTAAGGCTGGGAGAAGCAGCGAAATCTTTTGCTTTTTGCAGATCTGCGATCTTATCAACTACAACAACTGTGTTGGAATCTTCCATTCCACGGCCAACCACAAACTTTGTGATGCCGTATACATTCCGCATGGAATCGTGTGCCAGGTAGCCTTCCATCCATTTGGCAAAATCGGCAACCTTATGTTTTATCATTATTACTTTGAACGGTGTAAAAGCAGCCGGGGAAGTGGTGGTGCTATCAGCTTTTTTATCGTCCTTTTTTTCATCTCCACTGCTATTGCAGGAGAAAAGTGTTGTGGCAAAGCCGAATGCCATTGCCGGGAGGAGGAATTTTTTAATGCTTGTCATTTTAATTTTTTTTTGGTTAAAATAAAGTTGAAACAGACAGGAAAAATAAGAAAATAATTTGTTATCGCAATTATTTTGATTGCCCAATACGTACCCGTTGCTTATTGAAACAGGCCTAACTGCAGCGGCTTTCCTAAACTTCCGACTGTATCATTTTGCTGCGATGATGTAATAGTATAAACAGCCGTGGCTTCATCACGTCCTGCAACAATAATTGTTGTGCCATTTGCATTTGCTGTGAACAATTGCGCTGCGAGCTCAGGGTTATTATTTTCTTTTGATAAATGCGAAAGGAAAAGATGCGTCATGAACGGAGGCCTGTTGGCTAAAAATAATTCCAGCGCCTGCCTGTTGGATAAATGCCCCTGGTTACCACGGATCCGGTTCTTTAAATGCAAGGGGTATCTGCCGTTCTCGAGCAAGGCTTCATCATAATTGGTTTCTAAAAAAGCAGCATGGCATTGTTTAAAATAATGTGTTACCTGCTCACAGGCGATCCCGATATCGGTAAATACGCCAACTGTTATTCCTTTGTATGCAATGATAAAACTATGCGGATCAATGGCATCATGTTGTTTGGTGAATGGGGTAATGGATAATTCACCGATCACAATTGATTCATTTGCAGTAAATGTCCTGGAAAGATGCTTTATTAATATGGGGCCAAGTTTGGCTGTTGCAGGGGTGATATAAACAGGCAGGCTGTATTTATTTGCCAGGGTTGAAACGCCTTTGATATGATCACCATGTTCGTGTGAAACAAAAATGGCTTTTACTTTTTTCATGGGAAGGCCCAATTGCTTCATTCGCTTTTCTGTTTCCCTGCAGGAAATGCCGGCATCTATCAAAACGGCATCTGTACTGGTTCCTACATAATAGCAATTACCGTTGCTACCCGAGTTTAATGATGTGATGAATAAAGACATGCCGTGCAAAGAAAACGAATTTTAATGTGATGAGGCATTTTCTTTGAAGGATGTATCCTGGTATCCTGGTATCCTGGGAGATAATGGTGATGACACCAGCCATTCAATTTAATGAACTTCTTTCCGGCTGCAAAACTTGTGTATGAATCTTCAAAACAAATATTATCTTAGATGGGTCAATTTCTTCACCCTCTGCTGACTACAAGCACTGTTTTAATTTTATTCTTTAATCATTAAAAATTTTATTTATGAACAAGATGATCAAAAGCCGTTTCTTTTTGGCATTGGGTATTGCATTCATGCTTGTAGCCTGTAACGGCTCAGGCGGCGATGAAAAATCAAAAGGTGACAGTACCAGTACCACAAAACCGGATTCTTCCAAAGCTACTGCATCAGACGATGCAATGGATGCATCAAAAGTAGCACCTGGTATGTACAAAATAATAAAAGATACAATGGGTATCAGGGTATTGGAAGTGACTTACAAACCAGGGGATTCTTCTGCCATGCATTTTCATCCCGACTATGGGATTTATGTAGCTACTGACTGTTCAGCAGAATTCACCGGTAAAGATGGAAAGAAAAACCTGGTGGAAATGAAAGCTGGGACAATAATGGTAAAACCGGCAGAAACACACAGTGTAAAGAACGTGGGCAAAACACCATTGAAAGTAATACTGTTTGAAGTAAGGCGCTCCGGAGCAGTAACCCCAATGGACGCGGCAATGGATGTTGCAAAAGTATCAGCAGCTGAATATAAAGTAAAAGCCGATACGATGGGCATCAGGATGATGGAAGTTAATTACAAACCCGGGGAGTCATCTGCCATGCACGGCCATCCTGATCTTGCATTGTATGTGTTAAGCACCGGCACAATGGAACTTACTGAGAAGGACGGGAAGAAAGCGACCAATGAAATGAAAGAAGGTGCAGCTCTTATCAGGCCTGCAACTACGCATTCTTCAAAGAATGTAGGAAAAACAGCGATGAAAGCGATAATGGTAGAAGTAAGCCGCGCAATGAAATAAATAAGATCATACTGTAATTCTTTACTGCCCCGGTTCTTTTAAGAAACCGGGGCAGTTTTTTTTAACATGGGAAATTGGTATCTACAACAGCTCCTGAATTGGTTGATGTATTCCATACTTTTGCGATACCGCAAACACTTAGTATAAAATGGATACTGTTCAGCAAATAATTGATCAGACAAAAAAATGGATCAATGATGTAGTAGTAGGATGTAATTTTTGCCCTTTTGCAGCCAACGTAATGAAAGAGCAGCGGGTGTATTACCAGGTAGAAACCGGTGTAACACTTACTACTTGCCTGGAAGCGGTTACTGTAGAAACAAACCGGCTCGACAATGATGCGACAATTGATACCAGTTTCCTGATCTTTCCAAATACATTTCAGCAATTTGACGATTATCTTGACCTGGTATCGCTTGCAGAAAGATCATTGAAACAAAATGGGCACGAAGGCATTTACCAGCTGGCAAGTTTTCATCCCTTGTATCAATTCGCCGGTTCAGCAGGAAATGATGCGGCTGATTATACTAACAGGTCGGTGTACCCGATGCTGCACTTTTTGCGGGAAGCAAGTATCGATAAGGCGTTGGAACATTATAAGAACCCGGAAAATATTCCGGAACGCAATATTAATTTCGCCAGGGAAAAAGGAATAACCTATATGAAAATACTGAGAGATGCCTGCCTGGCGGGCGGATGATACTACATCCGTTTTAACCAACCGGTGATACTCATCCGGGAGCGATTGGCGATTGTTACTTCATGTTCCATTTCATCACTTTTAAAGAACACGGATGTTTGTGACCTGGGTATGATCTTTTGTGCCACTTCATTTTGGTATATCACTAATTGACCGCCATCTTCCTCCAGCCAATCGACATTCAAATAATTAATGAGCGAATATTTCCGGCTGCTGTCATTCCTGAACTGGTCCTTATGCCGTTTATAAAAACTGCCTTCTTCATATATCGCATAGTGAAACTCATAATCATTGATACCGGTATAACAGGTGCTGTTGAGGCGGTCAATAAAATCTTCAATGAGTTGTAAAAATTCCTGTTCGTAAATATTTTCATGGGACTTATCCATCCAGTATATCTTATCACTCCTCATTTTTTGAGATGCATCCTTCACTTCTTCGTTCCCGATCCCGGCTGCAATCATCATTTCATCCTTTTGTAATTGTAATATATTTTGTTGTAAGCCATTTGACAGGCGTTGCGTTAAAAAATTCAGGTCAATGCCAATATTATTTTTGAGGTAACTATCGATCAATAGGTCAAACTGGTTTTCCATGGTATGGGTTGATAGAACAAGGTAGCTCTTATGTTCCAGTTTTCTTTCTTCAGATGATCTGTATTCTTCAGTATAGAATTTTCAATAAAAATGTTGTAAGTTTATTGACGACACCCAACACCAAAACACTTCTAATGAAAATAAGAACCTTCCTCATTATTTTGTTTACCTGCTTTATTATCGATACCATTCATGCCCAGGTATCTCTTTTTGAATTCACCTATCATTATGGTAGTGATACTACTGCGTACAATGCCTTTTTAATGCGAAGCCAGGACGGCACTGGTTTTTTCAGGGTCAGGTTTACTGATCATACCGATAGTACGTCTTACCTGATCGAGATGCGGATGGAAGAGTATAATGATACCGATAAAAATGGGAAAAAAGATAACGATATGTTGGTTTTGGAGGGCAAGGATCCTTTTGTGATCATTGGAAAAAAGAATTTTCACTACGATCCGGATATTTTTCTTTTTCAGAAAAGCGATACATCCAATATATATGACCCGGTTGGTGTGATCTCACCTGATTCCATTACCGAGATCATGCTCAACGGTACTGTCACCAAAATGAGATTATTAACACAGCAGGACATGACCAAGGAATTTGTGCGACAATACTTTGGGGAAAAGGAGGATTTTTATGTGAACCTGTTTGAAAAAAGTAACAGAACTGTGACAACGGTTGAAGATCCCGACACTTTATTTTTAGTAGTGGTGGCAAATACCAATGATTCAAAGATCGGAAAGACCTGTGTCATCGATAAAGATGCTACACAAAGTACTTTCGGTGAGATCGCTGAATTCCTCAAAATACAATTCGTTGTAAAAGAGATCTCCGGGAATAATTTCAGTAAAAAAAATGTGGAAAATGCCATTGCTGCCATCAAACCCCGGCCACAGGATATTGTTGTATTTTATTACTCCGGGCATGGATTCAGTGATTCAAGCGATAAATACCTGTTTCCGCATATGGACCTTCGTGATAAAATCTTTCAGATACCCGGGGCGCCATTTGAACTTAAAACAGAAGAGGTATATGCGAGCCTTAGAAGCAAAGGTGCCCGTTTGACGATCGTTTTGAGTGATTGCTGCAATACCGGCATCGGCAAAGCCCCGGTAAGCAGTACCAATGTTGCCAGTACAAGGGCAAGTGGATTAGGGTGGATAGAGAATAACTGCCGGTCACTTTTCATGGCAGATAAACAATACTCCATGATTATGACTGCGGCTGCAAAGGGGCAGGAGTCTGCAGGCAATCCTAATGATGGCGGCTTTTTTACTTTTAATTTCAGGGAAACACTTGAAAAATATATGGGCCCGAATTATAAGGATATTACCTGGGAAAAAATAGTAACAGGCGCTCAAACACAAACCATTAACAAATCGAACCATAATTTATGTCCAAAGGAAGATGGCAAGGGATTTATCCAGTGCCATCAAACCCCGGTAGTGAAATTTAATTAGACCGGCCACAATCCCCACGTTAACATAATAAGTCCAAAAAAATTATTAGAATCTGAAAAAAGATATTACTTTTAAAAGACAAAATGATCGGCCCCGGTCCAACAGTATCAAAGTAAGGCTAACAGCATAATTCATCAATTTACGGAATGGCTTTCCTGGTAGCACATTGTTTTACCTAAACAATTCAGTCTGTGATAAAACGAATCATCTCTCTGTTGATCCTTTGGTGCATGTTCACTTCACACGCACGGTCACAAATTATATTCCAGGTAAATGCAGGGTCAAGGGCGCCCTATGGCAGCAACCAGAATTTTCTCATCGATACAAAAGGCCACTGCAGCTACAATGTAACTGATGTGAATGGCCCTGTTTCAAATGCGGCTTCATTCACCATTACATCATCACAACTGGCTGCATTGTTAGCAAAAGCCGAAGAGTTGGGTTTCTTTAAGCTGAAAGATAAATATGACGGCGGCTTTGCCGATGGTGCAGGTATATTTATTGCAATGAGAAGTTCAGGAAAAAGCCATAGCGTTCAACTGTTGAACACCGATGTACCGGCTATCAATCAATTGGTGAATTATTTAAACAATAATATCCTTGATCTGCACCATATCCGCATCTACTATGGTCAAACACCTAAATAGATAACATGAAGCGCCTTGCCACACTGGCTTTCATCATCACGGGGTTGATATACTTCCAGGGCTGTTCGCTGCAGCCACACGCCACCGTTATTGAGCCTGATAAGAACAATGCCTGCATCACAAGAATGATCATACAGATAGGGATAGATGGGAACGACTCGGATGTGATAGATGTGCGAGAGCAGTTGGAACCCTGTTTTGCAAAAGAATGCTTTATACCCTGTAGTGCGGATGGATCGAAGGGCTGTAAGGTATTGACAAATGTGATCGTAAAAAAATGGTCGGACCTTACCAATGATGAAAAGAAGGACTTTCATCATATCACCATGGTCCCCAATGATGGGTTACCTTCCAACGCTCATATTGGAGGTGCCAATGGAGAACCATCCTATGGTACCTGGCGAAGGAATGAACCCCCAAGGACCTATTGCCATGAAAGCCTGCACCTTTGTGGATTACGGGACCAATATTGTTCCAGGTTATACAATGCAGTGGATAGTACCATTATACAGGAAATTACCTGTAAGCCAGAAAGTGATGACCCCAATGGCGGAAACTGCTGCACACCAACGCCAACGTTTAAACGCTGTAGCATGCCCTGCCCGGGACATGAACACGACCTGATGGCTACACTTGAACCTGAAATTTCCTGCGAGAATATATTGGATGTGTTGAAAAAAGCCGGGTTCGATAAATGTCCTGAAGCATGTTGTTCTTCACATGCTGCTTATCACGCACCCGGTAGTTCTCTCTATATCGGTATCGGCTATATGAATTTTGGTGATAAGGATATAAAATTCGGCACTTACGGCATGGGGCTAAATTATACAGGAATGATAACGCCATCCCTGGGTGTTACACTGGATGGGGGTTATTATACACATACAAAAAAAGACGATCCTGTCAAGGACATATCAAACCTGCTGAATATTTCGGCAGGCCTTACTTATTATCCACTTGTTAAAAAGCAGACCAGCCTCAAATACCCGCTGCTTTCCACGCATGCGCTAATAGGCCTGATGAACTGGATGCAGAAAACAACCGTATCTGGTGGCAGCAGCACATCCAGCAGTAAATCTTCATTCAGTTTTAATATTGGAGCTGCGCTCGATTGGAAACTGGGTTCCTCCTTTGACCTTCGTTTGCCCAAAGTGGATTATGTACCTTCTTTTTTTGCAAGTTCAATGCAGAATAATATCAGGATAAGTGGCGGTTTATGCTATAAATTTTCCCACAAGCGGAAATAGATACCTGTAAATATCTTCCCACAAAATTTTAAATCCAGGAATTATTTGAATTTTAAATTCATTGAAATAATGTCCGAATTCATCCCGTTGTTTTTAGTATAATGTCCATAGCGAAGCTCTAGCATATTAAAATGTTGAACACCAAAAACCCCTTTTGGATGAGTGATACGGATCCCCGCCCCCAAAAAATTACTATTGAATCTAGAGAGATCGTAATTGCTGGTATAGTATTGCTCGGCTGCGGTATGTGTTTCGTAAGGCGCGAAATATTTAATGGCTGTTTGATTGTAAAACCTGTAAAAGGGGCTGACAGATAAAAAAGGTGTGATCTTTACCGGGACCTCGATACTGGCCGTGTTAGATACAAGTCCCCAATCATCTTTATAATAACGATAGTATGTTTTTATGATGAATTTATCACCCAAAAAATAATTTGCCCTGAAACCAAGCGGGATTTTAAAACGGTTATTGGGCAGGTTTTCCTGATGTACGGAAGCATCATTAAAATATACCCGGTGAAAAGGCAGACTCAAATATCCTTCTTGCTGCACAGCATCTGCCAATAACATTATTTGCAGACTTTGATTGATGATCTGAGAGTAGGAGAGTGAACCCGCAAAGGTATTTCTCCCAGTGGTTGGGTAATCATGTTCTCTCTGGTTCCCATTTGTCCTTAATTCTACGGGCAACACCAAACTTACCTGATCCATATAGGTTTGAAACTTAGCAGTGAATTCTCCGTTCTTATTTTTTGTTTTTTTAGAAAAACTGATATTGGCACCATAGGATTGGTAATCAAATTCAGTAGATGATGATAAACCAATGCCAAGGATTGTACCCTTTGTTTCATTTTCAATACTCCAATTAAAGGATGGATAAAAGCGTGTATCAGCATGTGATGCAGAAGAATTAGCTTTAAGGTCGATTTTGTCTGAAGATGCTGAAGTGTAATGATCTATACCTATCTCTGCTCCGAATGTATGCTTGCGTAATTTTTTATCATATCGTGTCAGCTTAATATCAAATACATTGGCAATGTCTGTAAGTTTTTCTGTTCCAATACCACCTGTTACGGCCGAATTATTGCCATCTTGTGTATAATAACTGGAAACCAGGTTTATTTCTTCGAGCTTTAATTTCCTGCTTTTAAAGCCGGTGCTATCATCATTTTTTTGCCCAAAGGATTGCAGCAATGCAAAGAGGCAGGCTGCCGATAAAAAAATTCTTTTCATTAATACGTCTTTATTTGCTTGGTTTAAATATTAGTTACAACCACAGCCTCCGCCGCTTTTTCCGGCATTGGCGCCTGAAGCACCTTCCCGGTAGGAATGAAAACTTAATTCCGATTTTTCAACTTTTCGGTTGCCGAGGATCATTTCTCCGTCGTTTAATTTATTTTTCTGATAAGCTTTCACTGTAGAACAGGAACTAACCAGTAGGGTAGCAAGGATGGTCATTACTGCAATGATAATTGTGATAATGAATGATTTTCGTTTCATTGTAAATGGATATTTTTTGAAGTATAGATATTGTTGTGATCGTCAATGATGATACACCCGAGGTGTTGTACCTGATTGATCAGGTTAATGCCAGCTTTGATCCCCATGATCATTACGGGGGTAGCCATTGCATCAGCTATCTCCGCATTGGGGGTTATAATGGTCACGCTTTTAATACCTGTAACGGGTAAGCCAGTTTTGGGATTGATCGTATGCGAATATTTATTACCATTGATAGTCACATATTTTTCATAATTGCCGGAGGTTGCTACTGCCATATCCGTTATGTTGATATATGAAAATGGCAAATGTGCATTGTTGGGGTTGGCAATGCCAATTGTCCAGGGTTTACCATTGGCCTGTGATCCCCAGGTGGTCAGGTCTCCGGAAGCATTTACAATGCCGCTTTTCACCCCCTCTTTTTTTAACAGAGACTTTGTCATTTCGGCGGCATAACCTTTGCCAATACCACCAAAACCTATGCGCATCCCTTTTTCTTTCAATAGTACAGTATGATCATGTGCATTTAAGATCACATTCCGGTAATTGATCAGTTTTACCATTGATCTTACAGTAACTTCATCAGGTAATGCCGTCAGTGACTTGTCAAAATTCCAAAGCCGCTTATCAATAGAACCATAGGTAATATCAAATGCCCCGTCTGTAAGGGTTGAAATTTTTAGGGAACGCAGTATCAATTCAAATACTTCCTTGTCTACTTTAACTGCGCTAACACCTGCCTGTTTATTGACCTGGTTGGTCTGGCTATTCTCATCAAAAGTGGTTAACAGTCTTTCAATTCGTTTTATTTCGGTAACAGCCATATCCAGTTTTTTGGAAGCCCATGTCTCATCATCAGCTACAATGGTTATCTCAAAAGAGTTTCCCATGAGCCTTTCCGCTCTTTTAAATTCGTTAAGTAATATGCCGGTATCACTTGTTGGCATCACAGATATTTTTTATTTCTTTTGCAAATGCTGCTGCATTCTCTTTTGGCAACCCATCCCAAGACCGTAATGCTTTTCCGGTTGCGTCTAAAACGAGTGTAAAAGGGAATTTCCCTTCGGGGTCATATTTATCGGCCAATGCCTCGTTCTGCTTTTTGATCTGTTTAGTTAATTGATTTTTTTTATTCCGGGGAAAATCGGCGTTTACCATTACCAGTGTAGAATCCGCCATTTTAGAGAATAGGTCGCTTTCAAAGATCTCTTTTCGCATACGCATGCAGGGGCCGCACCAATCGGAGCCGGAAAAATTCAACAAAATGAGCTGGTGTTTTTCTTTGGCAATTTGCTTAGCTTTTTCGAAATCAGGCTGCCAGGTGGTTGTAAAAGACATTGCGGCAAAACAAATGCTGATGATCAGTAACTTCTTCATTTTGGATTTTAAAGAGTTTAGTAAGAGGATGCTTAAAATTACCGTTTAGTGGGGTGGCAAAAATAAATCAAGCTGTTTTTAACTTAACAACAACAAAAACTCCTGCATAATTGCGATGAGTAAGGTGCTTATCAACAGATTATTATAAGTAATGAACCTAAGTAGTCAGGAACATATTGATGAAGA